>NZ_JBCEWQ010000206.1:0-13154 GCF_038448545.1 Streptomyces sp. CLV115 | reverse complement strand
GATCCCCCACCGACTCCACCGACTCCCCCACTCCCATCAGCTCCGCCGCCACAACTCCCGCTTCCCCCGCCGCCCGGCTCCGCACCCGGCCCGCCGTCGGGCACCGGGCCCGGATCGAGGGGCTGTTGCTCGGGCTCGCCGCCGGTGACGCCGCCGGTTGGCCCGCCGCCCGGCACCGGGCGGCCCGGATGCCCGAGTGGACCCGGCGCCTCACCCGGGAGCTCGACACCTTCGCCGAGCAGAACGCCACCACCACGCTGCCCGTCCCCATCGCGCTCAACCAGCCGCCCGAACCGCTGCGGCTGGGCCCCTCCGACGACGCCGAATGGGCGGCCTTCGCCGCCGGGACCGTGCTCACCTCGGCGGCCGGTCCGCTGCACGGCCTCTCCCCCGGACGCCGGATGCGGGCCGCCATCGACGTCGCCTGGAACGCGCTGGCCGCCGAGGTCGCCGCGGCGGCCGCCCGCGCCCCCGAGGTCGAGTCCGCGGTGCTCCCGCTGCGCGCCCGGATCTCGGTACGGGCCGGGCTCGGCAATCTCGCCGCCGGGCTCCGCCCGCCCGCCACCGGCCACGACAACCCGCACTACTTCGACGACGCCGCCTGCGTACGGGCCGCCGTGCTCGCCGTCGCCCACCCCGCCGATCCCGCGGCCGCCGCCGACCTCGCCGAGTTCGACGCGCGCTACACCCAGGACGGCGACGGGGTGCACGGCGCCCGCGCGATGGCGGCGGCGATCGCCGAGGCGCTGGGCGGTGCGGACGTGGACACCGCGGTGAACGCCGCGCTCGCCCAGCTCCCCGAAGGCACCGAGATCGCCCGCAACGCCACCCACGCCGTGCGGATCGCCCGTGACTTCGTCGGCGAGGCGGCGGGCGCCTTCGCCCTGGTCCCGGTGCTGGAGCATCAGATCGTCGACCACGTCTACAGCTACGGGATCGCCGCCGCCGAGACCGTCCCGGTCACCCTCGCCCTGGCCACCGCCGCCCGCGGCCAGATCGCCCAGGCCGTTCCCGCGGCGGCGTGCCTGTCCCGGGTGGCGGACTCGGCGCCCGCCCTGGCCGGCGCGCTGACCGGTGCGCTCGGCGGGATCGGTGCCGTCCCGGACGGCTGGCGCGAGGCCTGCCGCACCCTCGCGGGCTGTGCGCTGCCCCGTCTCGCGGGGACCGATCTCATCGAACTCGCCGGGCTGCTGGCAGACACGGAACCGAAGCCCCCGGGTGGACAATTCGGACATGACATCCATGACGCCCACGCTGTCCGAGGCCGGACCCACGACACTCACACTCGATGAACGGATCGCCGGCGCACTCGTCGGCGCCGCCGTCGGCGACGCGCTCGGCGGCCCGGTGGAGGGCCGGTCCCCCGAGCAGATCGTGGCCCGCCACGGCGGGCGGATCGAGGGCGTCGTAGGCCCGTGGGACGGCGAGAACTGGCGCACCGCACGCCCCATCGCCCCGTACCACAAGGGTGACGGACACGTCACCGACGACACCCTGATGACCCATGCGCTGGTGCGGGTCTACGGCGAGGTGCGCGACCACCTCGACGCCTACGCGGTCGCCGGCCATCTCGTGCCCGAGCTGATCTCCCGTCCCCGCTGGATCCCGGAACTGGAGGCCGAGGCGCTGCCGCTCCAGCGGATCTTCCTCGCCGAGAAGTGGATCGTCGCCCGGCTTCACTACGGCCACGTCGATCCGCGCGAGGCGGGCTCCGGGAACATCGTCAACTGCGGTGCGGCGATGTACATGGCCCCGGTCGGCCTGGTCAACGCCGCCCATCCGCAGGCCGCGTACGCCGAGGCGCTGGATGTCGCAGGCGCCCACCAGTCGAGTTACGGAAGGGAGGCGGCCGGGGTCTTCGCGGCTGCCGTCGCCGCCGCCTGCGCGCCGGGCGCGACCCCCACCACCGTCGTCGACACCTGCCTGTCGCTCGCCAAGGACGGCACCCGCTCGGCGATCGAGGCGGTGTGCGAAGCGGCCGCGGGCCACAGCGACTTCGAGTCCGCGCTGACCCCGCTGCGCACCGCCGTCGCCCCCTTCGACACGGTCGGCCCCGACTACCGCGCCCCGTCCCTCGGCGCCCGCAGACCTTCCCGGCTGCACGCCGTCGAGGAGCTCCCGATCGCCCTCGGCATGCTGCTCGTCGCGGACGGCGACTACCGGCGCGCGGTCCTCGGCTCGGTCAACTACGGCCGGGACTGCGACTCGATCGCCACCATGAGCGGTGCCGTCGCCGGGGCGCTGCACGGTACGCGGGCGATCCCCGCCGACTGGGTGAGTACGGTCGCCGAGGCCAGCCGCCTCGATCTGCACGCCCCCGCACGGACCCTGGCGGACGTCGCCCGCGAGGTCTTCGCACGGGACACGGCCCGGCGCCGCGCGCACGAGTCGGCGTTCGCCGCGCTGGTGGGTGCGCCATGACCGTACGGGTGACATGGGTGCAGCCGGAGGACCTGGTCGGGCACGAACTGCGCCAGGCGGCCGAGGACGGACGGGACGCGCGGGACGTCGCGCGCCGGTGGTACGAGGCGGGCGGCGCCCCCGCCCCGGAGCGCGCGGGCGCGTCCACCCCGCCGGCGCCCGAGCTGCGGGCGCTCGCCGAGCGGCTGCTCGACGAACTCGCCCTGCTGGAGTCGCCGTCGGCGGTGGACGAGCCGACGGACCGGGCGGCGATCCGGGCCGCGTGCCCCGACTGGCCGGCGCCCCGGACGAACGCCCCGGCGGTGAGCCGGGACCGGCTGCACGCCGCCTGGCTGGGCCGGGCGGCCGGCTGCCTGCTCGGCAAACCCGTCGAGAAGCTGCCGCTGGAAGGCATCCGCGCACTGGCCCGCGCCACCGGCAACTGGCCGCTCACCACCTGGTTCACCGCCAAGGGGCTGCCCGCCCCGCTGGCCGCCACCTACCCCTGGAACCGCCGCTCCGCGCCCAACTCGCTGGCCGAGAACATCGACGGCATGCCCGAGGACGACGACCTCAACCACCCTTTGCTCACCGTGCTGTTGATCCAGCGGTACGGTCCGTCCTTCACCACCGGCGATCTGGCCAGGCTCTGGCTCGACGAGCTCCCGGCAGGCCGGACGTTCACCGCCGAGCGGGTCGCGTACCGCAATCTGCTGGACGGCGTCGAGCCCCCGCACACCGCCCGGTACCGCAATCCGTTCCGGGAGTGGATCGGCGCGCGGATCCGGGCCGATGTGCACGGCTGGACCAACCCGGGCGACCCGGCGGCCGCGGCGGAACAGGCCCATCGGGACGCCGTGCTCAGCCACACCGCCAACGGGGTCTACGGGGCGATGTTCACCGCCGCGGCGCTCGCCGAGGCGGCCGGGGGCACAAGCGATGTGCACGGCTGCCTGGCCACCGGGCTGCGCGTGGTACCACCGCGGTCGCGATTCGCGCGGGCGGTGCGCCTCGGCATCGCGGCGGCCCGTGACAACGCCGACTTCGACGCGGTGACCGACCGGCTGCACGCCGAGTACGGCCGGTACCACTGGGTCCACGCGCTGCCCAACGCCGCGCTGCTCGCCGCCGCCCTCACCCATGCCGACGGCGACTTCTCGCTCTCCGTCTGCCGGGCGGTGTCCGGCGGCTGGGACACCGACTCCAACGGCGCGACCGCCGGTTCGCTCGCCGGGCTGCTGGCCGGGGCCCCTTCGCTGCTGCCCGACCGCTGGACCACCCCGCTGAAGAACCGTCTCGCCTCGTCCGTCCCCGGTTTCGACTCCGTCGGCTTCGACGAACTCGCCGAACAGACCCACCGGCTCACCCACAAGGAGGCACTGTGCCCATGACCGGCATCGCGGTGCTCGGCAGCACCAATATGGACCTCGTCGCATACGTCGAACGGGCCCCGGGGCTCGGAGAGACCGTCACCGGGCGGGAGTTCCGCACCGTCCCCGGCGGCAAGGGCGCCAACCAGGCCGTCGCCGCCGCCCGCGCGGGCGGCGGGGTGACGATGATCGGCGCGGTCGGGGACGACGAGTACGGCGTGCGGCTGCGGTCGAATCTGGAGCACGCGGGCATCGACACCGATCTGCTGCACACGGTCGAGGGCCCCAGCGGCACCGCGCACGTCGTGGTGGACGACACGGGGGCCAACTCCATCGTGGTGGTCCCCGGCGCCAACGGCACCGTCACCGCCCTCGGCCCCGGCGAGATGGCCGCCATCGCCGGCGCCGATCTGCTGCTGCTCCAGCTGGAGCTGCCGATGTCCGCGGTGATCGAGGGCGCCCGGGTGGCCCACGCCCAGGGCGTCCGGACCATCCTCACCCCCTCTCCCGTGCAGCCGCTGCCGTCCGAACTCCTCGACTGCGTCGACCTGTTGATCCCCAATGAGCACGAGGCGGCCGCACTCTCCGGCTTCACCGACCCGCACGCCTCGGCGCAGTACCTGCTCAGCCAGGTCCCCGCGGTCGTCATCACGCTCGGCTCGAAGGGCTGCCTGTACGCGGCCCGGGGCGGCGAACCCGTCGTCCTGCCCGCCCCCGAGGTCACCGCCGTGGACACCACCGGGGCCGGCGACACCTTCGTCGGCACGCTCGCCGTCGCGCTCGGCGAACGACGGCCCGTGCCCCGGGCGCTGGCCTGGGCGTCGGCGGCCGCCGCGCTGTGCGTACAGCGGCCGGGCGCCTCGACCTCCATGCCGTACCGCACCGAGATCGACGCCGCATGACCGCGCCCGCGCAGGCCCCCCTGACCGGGCTGCGGGTCGTCGACCTCGCCACGCTCTTCGCCGGTCCGCTCTCCGCCACCATGCTCGGCGACTTCGGCGCCGAGGTGATCAAGGTCGAGCATCCGCACCGGCCCGACCCCTCACGCGGGCACGGCCCCACGAAGGACGGCGTCGGCCTCTGGTGGAAGCTGCTCGGCCGCAACAAACGCAATCTGACCCTCGACCTGTCCACGCCCGGCGGCCGCGACATCCTGCTCCGGCTGGCCGCCGGAACGGATGTGATCATCGAGAACTTCCGGCCCGGGACGCTGGAGCGCTGGGGCCTGGGCTGGGCGGAGCTGCACGCGGTCAACCCGCGCCTCGTCCTGGTCAGGGTCACCGGGTTCGGGCAGTTCGGCCCGTACGCGCACCGCCCCGGCTTCGGCACCCTGGCCGAGGCGATGAGCGGCTTCGCCGCGATCACCGGGGAGCCGGACGGGCCGCCCACGCTGCCGCCGTTCGGACTCGCCGACTCGATCGCGGCACTGGCCACCGCGTACGCCGTGATGGCCGCACTCGCCGGACGCGAGCGCACCGGCCTGGGGCAGATCGTCGACATGGCGATCATCGAGCCCATCCTGACCGTGCTCGGCCCGCAGCCCATCTGGTACGACCAGCTCGGTTACGTCCAGCCGCGCACCGGCAACCGCTCCCGCAACAACGCCCCGCGCAACACCTACCGCACCTCGGACGGGCACTGGGTCGCGGTCTCCACCTCGGCGCAGTCGATCGCCGAGCGGGTGATGCGCCTGGTCGGCCGGGCAGAACTGATCGACGAGCCCTGGTTCGCCGCCGGCACCACCCGCGCCGAGCACGCCGACGAGCTCGACGAGGCGGTCGGCAACTGGGTCGCCCGGCACACCCGCGAGGAGGCCCTCTCGGCCTTCGAGAAGGCGGAGGCGGCCATCGCGCCGGTCCATGACGTCCAGGACGTGATGGAGGACCCGCAGTACCGGGCCCTGGACTCCGTCACCGAGGTCGACGACCCGGAGCTGGGCCCGCTGCGGATGCAGAACGTGCTGTTCCGGCTCTCCGCGACACCGGGCGCGATCCGCTGGGCGGGCCGGCCGCACGGCGCGGACACCGAGGAGATCCTCACCGGGCTGGGCCTGTCGGGCCCGGAGATCTCGGCGCTGCGGGCGGAGCACGTCCTGTGACGGCGGCGGTCCCGCTCACCTGGCTGTACGTTCCCGGGGACCGGCCGGATGTGGTGCGCAAGGCACGGGACTCGGGCGCGGACGCGGTGATCGTGGACCTGGAGGACGCGGTCGCCCCGGACCGCAAGGAGTACGCGCGCTCGGCCACCGCGGAGCTGCTCTCCGAGGCGGCCGGGGACCTGGCCGTGCCGCTCCACGTCCGGGTCCACACCGAGGCGGACATCATCGCCCTGGCCGGGCTGCCGGGCCTCGCCGAGCTCCGGCTGCCCAAGATCACGCACGCCGCGTCGGTCCACCACATCGCGGCCGTGGCACCGGGCGTCGCGCTCTGTCCGCTGCTGGAGTCGGCGCTCGGCATCGAGCACGCGTACTCGGTGGCCGCGTCCCATCCCCAGGTGCGTTCCATCGCCCTTGGCGAGGCGGACCTGCGGGCCGATCTGGGGGTACGGGACGACGCCGGCCTCGACTGGTCGCGCAGCCGGGTGGTGGTCGCCGCCCGCGCGGCCGGACTCGCCCCGCCCACCCAGTCGGTGTTCCCGGACGTCCGGGACCTGGACGGCCTGTGGGCGTCCTGCGCGCACGGCCGGGCGCTGGGCTTCCTGGGCCGGGCGGCGATCCACCCCCGCCAGCTCCCGGTCATCGAGCGGGCGTTCCGCCCGACGCCGCAGGAGATCGAGGCGGCGGCGGAGATCGTGGCGGCGGCCGTGGCGGACGAGGGTGCGCTGGCCCTGCCGGACGGCCGGTTCGTCGACGCGGCGGTGGTGGCCCCGCGCACGGGTTCACACGGCTCAGCCCTTCTTGGCCGTCTCCGCGGTACCGCTCTTCTCCGATGTCTTGACGGCATCCGCGGGCGCGGCGTCGCCGTCCGCCTCCGGTGCCTTCTTCGAAGCCTTGCCGGCGCCGCCCCCGGCGGTCGTGGAAGCCTCGGTCTCCTCGGCCACCTCGGAAACCCCGGCGGTCTCGACACCCTCGGCGTCACCGGCCTCCGCCGCGGCCGCCGCTTCCTCCGCGGCTCCCGGCTCCACGATCTCCTCGCGCCCCGGCCGCATCTTCGCCGAGATCACGAAGTACACCACGGCCAGCACGAAGACGATCAGCGCGGTCCACACGTTCAGGCGCAGGCCCAGGATGTGGTGGGCCTCGTCGACCCGCATGTACTCGATCCAGCCCCGCCCCGCGCAGTACGCGGCGACGTACAGGGCGAACACCCGGCCGTGTCCGAGCTTGAAGCGGCGGTCCGCCCAGATCACCAGCAGGGCGGCACCGATGCACCACAGCGACTCGTAGAGGAACGTCGGGTGGTAGGTGCCGGCGACCCGGTTGGGGCCCTCGCTGATCTTCAGCGCCCACGGCAGGTCGGTCGGCTTGCCGTACAGCTCCTGGTTGAACCAGTTGCCCCAGCGGCCGCAGGCCTGGGCGATGGCGAGCCCGGGGGCGAGCGCGTCGGCCCAGGCGGGCAGCGGGATCCCACGGCGGCGGCAGCCGATCCAGGCGCCGACGGCACCGAGCGCGACCGCGCCCCAGATGCCGAGGCCGCCCTGCCAGATCTTGAAGGCGTCGACCCAGTTCTCACCCTCGCTGAAGTACAGCTGGTAGTCGGTGATCACGTGGTAGAGCCGGCCGCCGACGAGGCCGAAGGGCACCGCCCAGACGGCGATGTCGGCAACGGTGCCGGATCTGCCGCCCCGGGCGACCCAGCGCTTGTTGCCGAACCAGACGGCGACGAAGACACCGATGATGATGCAGAACGCGTAGCCGCGGAGCGGGATCGGGCCGAGATCGATCACGCCGGTCGACGGGCTGGGAATATAGGCAAGGTCCATGGCAAGGTCGACGCTACCTTGCCGGGTGGGGCGTACGGCAACCCACCCGACAACGTCTGGGTAACGGGCAGGTCATCGATTCCCCTTGCCGGACCCCGCCCGGGGACCGGTCAGGAACCCGACGGGGCGGGGGTGACCGTGCCCGGCTTCTTGCCCTTGTTGGCCTCGGCCACCCACTTCTTCAGGTTCGCCACGGTGATCGGTTCGTTCCCCTTCTTCGGGAAGATCGAATCGCCGTTGAGCAGCGCGGTCGGTGTGCCCTGGAATCCGCCGTCCTGGAACGCCGTGTTGGACTTCTGGACCCAGCTGTCGTGCTTGCCGTCGTTCACACAGCTGCGGAAGGCGGGGGTGTCGAGCTCCGGCACCTTCCCCGCGAGTTCGATCAGCTTGTCGTTGTCACCGAAGGTGTCGACGGTCTCCTGCGGCTGGTTGCTGTAGAGCACGTCGTGGTACGCGGGGAACTTCCCGGCGTCCTGTGCGCAGGCCGCCGCGTTGGCCGCCCGCAGCGAGCCGCTGCCGCCGAGATTCCCGTCGATGAGCGTCGCGAGGTGGTACTCGACCTTGATCTGTCCGCTGTTCTCCAGCTGGTGGATCGTGTCGCGGAAGGCGTTCTCGAACTGGGCGCAGACCGGGCAGCGGAAATCCTCCCAGATGGTGAGTGTGGACGGGGCGCTGTCCGCGCCGACCTGGATGGCCAGGCTGTCCTTGCCGGTCGCGCCGGACGGGGCGACGAGGGGGCCCGCCTCGCTCTTGCCGCTCTTGCCGCCCGAATTCGCGGCGATCACGCCGACGACGGCGGCCAGCGCCAGCACACCCACCACCGCGCCGGTGACGATCAGCGTGCGCCTGCGGCGCTCGCTCGCCCGCTGGCGCTCGCGCTGCTGTACGAGCCGGTCTCGCGCGGCCCTTTTTCCCTGTTCGTTCTTCTCGCTCACACCCGCAGCAACGAACCGGGGAGGCACGTGCGTGCCTCCCCGGTCCAGGTCCACCCGTTCGGATTACACCCGGTTCAGCGCTTTCGAACGCCTTCGGCGAGTTCGCCCGCCAGGGAGCGGACGGCGGCCAGACCGGCCGCCTTGTCGGGGGCGTCCAGGATCGCCTTGACGAAGGCGGAGCCGACGATCACCCCGTCGGCGAAGCCCGCGACCTCGGCGGCCTGTCCGGCGTTGGAGACGCCCAGGCCGACGCAGACCGGCAGCTCCGTCGTGGCGCGGGTGCGCAGGACCAGGTCCTGGGCCTGCTCGCCGACCGAGGCGCGGGTGCCGGTGACACCCATCAGCGAGGCCGCGTAGACGAAGCCGGAGCCGGCCGCGGTGATGGTGGCGAGGCGCTCGTCCCTGCTGCTCGGCGCGACGACGAAGACGGTCGCGAGACCGTGCTTGTCGGCGTGCTCGCGCCACAGCTCGGACTCCTGGACCGGCAGGTCGGGCAGGATGCACCCGGCGCCGCCGGCTTCGGCGAGCTCGGCGGTGAAGCGCTCGACGCCGTACCGGTCGATCGGGTTCCAGTACGTCATGACGAGGATCGGGACACCGGTCGCCTCGTGGGCCTCGCGGACCGTGCGCATCACGTCGGCGATCTTCACGCCGCCACGCAGGGCGATGTCGTCGGCGGTCTGGATGACCGGCCCGTCGAGCACCGGGTCGCTGTGCGGCAGCCCCACCTCGACGATGTCCGCGCCGCCCGCCACGACCGCCTTCACGGCCTCGATCCCGCCGTCGACCGTCGGGAACCCGGCCGGGAGGTACGCGATGAGGGCGGCCCGGTTCTCCGCCTTCGCCTGCGCGAGGGCGGAACTCAGCAGCTCCACATTGCCGCTCACTTGGTGACCTCCTCTTCCCCGTCGGCCACATCGGCCTCGACGACCCCGTCGGCTCCGTCGTACAGCCCGAAGTAGCGGGCCGCCGTGTCCATGTCCTTGTCGCCGCGGCCGGACAGGTTGACCACGATCAGCCCGTCCTTGCCGAGCTCCTTGCCGACCTCCAGGGCGCCGGCCAGCGCGTGGGCGCTCTCGATGGCCGGGATGATCCCCTCGGTGCGGGAGAGCAGGCGCAGCGACTGCATGGCGGCGTCGTCGGTGACCGCGCGGTACTCGCCGCGGCCGATGTCCTTGAGGTACGAGTGCTCCGGGCCGATGCCCGGGTAGTCCAGACCGGCCGAGATGGAGTACGGCTCGGTGATCTGGCCCTCGTCGTCCTGGAGGACGTAGCTGCGCGAGCCGTGCAGGATGCCGGGCTCGCCCGCGGTCAGGGTCGCCGCGTGCTCGCCGGTCTCCACGCCGTGTCCGGCGGGCTCGCAGCCGATCAGCCGGACACCCGCGTCCGGGATGAAGGCGTGGAAGAGCCCGATGGCGTTGGAGCCGCCGCCGACACAGGCGATGGCGGCGTCCGGCAGCCGGCCGGCCCGCTCCAGGATCTGCCGGCGGGCCTCGACGCCGATGACCCGGTGGAAGTCGCGGACCATGGCCGGGAAGGGGTGCGGCCCGGCGACGGTGCCGAAGAGGTAGTGGGTGCGGTCCACGTTGGCGACCCAGTCGCGGAACGCCTCGTTGATGGCGTCCTTCAGGGTCCTGGAGCCGGACTTCACGGCGATGACCTCGGCGCCGAGCATCCGCATCCGCGCCACGTTCAGCGCCTGCCGCTCGGTGTCGATCTCGCCCATGTAGATGGTGCATTCGAGGCCGAAGAGCGCGCAGGCCGTCGCGGTGGCGACGCCGTGCTGGCCGGCGCCGGTCTCGGCGATGACCCGGGTCTTGCCCATGCGCCTGGTGAGCAGCGCCTGGCCCAGCACGTTGTTGATCTTGTGCGAGCCGGTGTGGTTGAGGTCCTCGCGCTTGAGGAAGATCCGGGCGCCGCCCGCGTGCTCCGCGAAGCGCGGGACCTCGGTCAGCGCGCTGGGCCGGCCGGTGTAGTTGACCATGAGCTCGTTGAGCTCGGCGGCGAAGGCCGGGTCGTGTTTGGCCTTGTCGTACTCGACGGCGACCTCGTCCACGGCGGCGACGAGCGCCTCCGGGATGAACTTGCCGCCGAACGCACCGAAGTATCCCTCGGCGCTGGGGATCAGACCCTCCGGGTCCGGAATGAAGAAGTCAGATGACATCCGACGTGCTCCTCGACATCGCAATGGGTGGATTCACCGTATGCGCCGTGAGCGGAGCGCCACCGCGACCGGCGATCGGTCGGGCGGTGCGGTCGTACGTACGAGTGGAGTGGTGCGGGTACGTCGGCCGGGGCTCGCTACAGCGCGGTCCCCGTGCGCCATCGCATGCCGTTGACCTGTCCGGGCTCGTCCCCGATCACGTACCGCACGCGCCTGCCGTGCACCCGGCGCGCGGGGGCGCGGCAGCCGCGCGGGCGGCAGCCGCGCGCCAGCGGGGCGTGCGGGTCACGGGCGACCGTCGTACCGGCGGGGCGCAGCCCCGGCCGGACTCGGTACGCGCAGCGGTCGGCGGACACGGTCGCGGTCAGCCCCGTCCGTGCCGGAGGGCCGGGTGGGCGCCGGCGGCGACCAGGTCGGCGACGGCGGACCGCGGATCGCGGCCGGTGACCAGGGATTCGCCCACCAGCACCGCGTCGGCGCCGGCGTTGGCGTACGCGATCAGGTCGTGCGGGCCGCGGACGCCGGATTCGGCCACCTTGACGATGTGGTTCGGGATCTCCGGGGCGACGCGCTCGAAGGTGGTGCGGTCGACCTTGAGGTCCTTCAGGTTGCGCGCGTTGACACCGATGATCTTCGCTCCGGCGTCCACGGCACGCTCCGCCTCCTCCTCGTCGTGCGCCTCGACCAGCGGCGTCAGGCCGATGGACTCGGCGCGCTCGATCAGGGAGACCAGGGCCTCCTGGTCGAGGGCGGCGACGATCAGCAGGGCGAGGTCGGCGCCGTAGGCGCGGGCCTCCCAGAGCTGGTACGAGGTGACGATGAAGTCCTTGCGCAGGACCGGGATGTCGACCTTGGCGCGGACGGCCTCCAGGTCGGCGAGCGAACCGCCGAAGCGGCGCTCCTCGGTGAGGACCGAGATGACGGAGGCGCCGCCCGCCTCGTAGTCCGCGGCGAGCGCGGCCGGGTCGGCGATCGCGGCCAGTGCCCCCTTGGAGGGGCTGGAACGCTTGACCTCGCAGATGACGGTGACGCCCTCGCCACGCAGGGCGGCGACTCCGTCCTTGGCACCGGGAGCGCGCGCGGCGCGTTCCTTCAGCTCGTCGAGGCTGACACGCGCCTGCCGCTCCGCGAGGTCGGCGCGTACGCCGTCGATGATCTCGTCGAGCACACTCACGCGAGCGGCCCCCTTCCGGAACGGTGATGAGGTGAACAGCAGAACAGGATCAGCCATATCAATGCTATCCGCAGGAGGGCTGTCGGCCCGAATCAGGTCGGCAGATGTCCCACTACGTGGGCATCGAGAGCGGCCGCTCTAAGGTGCCAGAGCCGAACCGATCGGCAGGTTCCGCACCACCGAGAAGATCAGCAGCACGGCCCCGATCCCCCACCAGACGGCCGGTTTCGCCGCGATGCTCATCGGCCTGCCCCGCCAGGCGCGGACCGCCCAGACCACCCACAGGACGGCGAAGACGCCGTAACCGGCGACGGCGAGCGCGTTGGAGCCGAGGGCGGCGGCGATGTCGCCGTGCGCGACGGCGTGGGCGCTGCGCAGACCGCCGCAGCCCGGGCAGTAGAGCCCGGTGAACCGGAGCAGCGGGCAGAGCGGGTAGTGGCCCGGCTGGTTGGGATCGACGGCGCCGACGTAGCCGAAGGCCCCGACGACGACGGCCAGCACGCCCGCCGGGACGGCCAGCCGCCGGATGCGCGAGGGGGGCACGGGTGCCGGGGGGAAGACCGGCGGCGACGGGCGGCCGGGAGCGGGCCCGGAGGCCGGGGCCGGCACTGCGGCGGCGGAGGTAGGCGATGCGTCCACCCGGCGATTGTCCCCGTTGACGCGGAAAGGCGCAGCCCGGGTGGGGCTGCGCCTCGTGTGCGTACGGGTGCCGCGTGGTGTCAGGAGACCTGGGCCTGTGCGGCGCGGGCCCTGGCCTGGGCCATCTCCGCCGACTCCTTCGGCATGCCGAGGCCCGCGGCCTTCATCGCGAGGCCGACGACGCCGCCGAGGAGGACGACGGCGATTCCGGCCCAGAAGCCGACGGGGTTGGCCGCGACCATGAAGACGCCTGCGACGCAGAAGCCGATGAAGGAGATGATGACACCGGTCCAGGCGGCCGGGGTGTGTCCGTGGCTGCTGCCCGCCATGAGTTGCTCCTTGTTGGTGATGCGCTGTTGGTATCGCTGTACGCAAAGCTGGTGGCGCTGTTGGTGCCGCCGTGCTGAAAGCTCGGCTTCATTGTCCCGTACGTGCGGGTAGGACGTGAGTTGGGGGGTCACGTCTCGCGCGTCGGGTCCTCACCGCGGTCCAGGGCCTTCCAGAGGTCCTCGGGCCGGTCCGGGTCCGGGGCGGTGCGGGGGGCCTTGCGG
>NZ_JBCEWQ010000205.1:0-13354 GCF_038448545.1 Streptomyces sp. CLV115 | reverse complement strand
CCCCGGTCCGCCCTCCGGGCGGGCGGGGGCACGGTCATGCCCGGGGGGCGTCCGCGGGCGGGGGCGCCGAGGAACCCCGGGCCACCAGATGCACGGGGAGGCTGCCGGTCCCGGCCGGCCGGTCGTCCAGGACCGCCAGCAGCGCGCCCATGCCGCGCTTGCCCACCTGCTCGGCGGGCAGCCGCACGGTGGTGAGCTCCGGCTCGACGGCCGTGGCCAGGGCCAGATCGTCGAACCCGGTGACGGACAGGTCGCCGGGCACCCGCAGGCCCAGCCTGCGGGCCGCCTTGCAGGCTCCGGCGGCGAGGATGTCGTCGTCGCAGACCAGGGCGGTGGGCCGGGGGCCCGGGGCGGCGAGGGTGCGCTCCGCCGCGATGCGGCCCGCGTGGACGTCCAGCGCCGCCGTGACGGTCTGCACGGAGGTGCCGGGCACCCGGCGCAGGGTCTCGTGCAGCGCCCGGCCGCGCACCGCGAAGGTCCAGGAGTCCACCGCCGAGGCCAGGTGGACGAAGCGGCGGTGGCCGAGGGCCAGGAGATGCTCCGCGACCTGCCGCATCCCGTCGGCGATGTCCAGATTGACGTGGGCCGCGACACCGGTGTCCGCCGGATCGCTGTCGAGCATGACCAGCGGCAGTCCCGCGCCGCGCAGCGCGTCGAGCGCCCCGGCGGCCATGGAGGAGGCGATCACGCCGTCCAGGGAGGCGCTCGCCGAGGCGAACGGGTCCCGGGCCGGTCCGATGCCGTCGGGGGACGGGTAGAGCACGACGCCGAAACCGTGTTCGGCGGCTACCTCGGCGGCGCCGGTGTAGACCCGCGCGAAGAACTCGTTGGTCAGCGCGGGGACGACCAGCAGCGCGGTCCTGGTGCTGCCCAGGCGCAGACTGCGGGCGGCGAGATTGGGCCGGTAGCCGAGGCCGTGGGCGGCCTGCCGGACGCGTTCGGCGGTGGCCTCGGAGACCCGGCCCGGCCATTTGCCGCCGAGCACCAGGGAGACGGTGGCCTGCGAGACGCCTGCGGCCCGCGCGACATCGCGGCTGGTGGGCCGGGTCGGGACGGGCTGTGGTGCGCTGGTCACTCGGACCTCCGGGCCGGTCGGGGCAGGCGCCGTGAGGTGGACCTGCGGACTGGGCTCATGGTACGTATGAGCTCGACGTTATACGTAAAACCTCTGGGTGGCGGAAGAGCCCCCGAGGGAGAGGGGCGACAGGACATGGCCGCGGGATATCTGGACATCCTCCGGGCGCGGCATGCCGCGCGCCTGCTGGCGGGAACCCTGGTGGGGCGGCTGCCGAACGGCACCGCCCCCGTCGCGATCGTGCTGTTCACCAGGGCCGAGGGGGGCAGCTACGCCCTCGCCGGCGCGCTCGCGGCCGTGTACGGGCTGGCCACCGCCGTCGGCCAGCCGCTGCTGGGCCGCGCCGTGGACCTGTACGGCCAGCCGCGCGTCCAGCTCCCGTCCGCCGTGGTGTCGGCGCTGGGCATGGCCCTGCTGGCCCTGGTGGGCCTGGGACCGCTTCCGCTGGCCTACGCGGCCGTGGCGGTGGCCGGGGTCTTCACACCGCCGCTGGAGGGCGGCCTGCGGGCCCTGTGGCCGAGCGTGCTGGGCGGCGAGGAGCGGGTGCACCGGGCGTACGCCATGGACGCCGTCGCCCAGGAGATCATGTTCACCGTCGGCCCGCTGCTCGTGACGGTGCTGGTCTCCCTCTGGTCGCCCGCCGCCGCCCTGCTGGTCATCAACGCGCTGGGGGTCCTGGGGGCGCTCTCCGTCGTCCTCTCCGAGCCCTCCCGGACCTGGCGCTCCGCACCCCGCGAGGCGCACTGGCTGGGTGCGCTGCGTTCACCGGGACTGCTGGCGCTGCTCGGCTCGTTCTTCTTCGTCGGACTCGCGCTGGGCTCGATCACGGTGGCCGGTGTGGCCTACGCCGACGACCACGGCCGGGAGTCGGTGTACGGCTGGCTGATGGCCGCGCTCGGGCTGGGCGCGCTGATCGGCGGCGCGGTCTACGGGGCCCGGCAGTGGGCCGGAGCGCCGGAGCGCCGGCTGCGGGTCATCGTCGGGCTGCTGGCACTGGGCTATCTGCCGCTGATGCTGACCCCCGGAGTGGTCGCCATGACCGCACTGGCGGCAGTGGCCGGAGTCTTTCTGGCACCCGCGATCGCCTGCTCCTTCATCGTGGTCGACCGGCATGCTCCCCGGGGCACCGTGACCGAGGCGTTCTCCTGGCTGGTGACGACCTTCGGGGTGGGCGCGGCGGTGGGAACGGCCGTGGCGGGCCCGGCCGTGGAGCTGGGCGGCACCTCGTGGAGCTTCGCCGTCGCGGGGGCCGGTGGGGTGGCGGCGCTGCTCGTCCTGCTGGCGACGGGAAGGGTACTCGCAGTTCCCGGGCGTACGGCCGTTTCCGCACGGGGATCGGAAAATGATCGAAACGGTGCTGTCGAACCCGGTTTCAGCTCAGGCCATCAGGCGTAATGTTCAGTCATGGACCGCCGCATTTTCGGGCTGGAGAACGAGTACGGCGTCACGTGCACGTTCAGGGGACAGCGCCGACTGTCCCCTGATGAAGTGGCGCGCTACCTCTTCCGCCGTGTTGTGTCATGGGGCCGCAGCAGCAATGTCTTTCTGCGGAACGGCGCCCGCCTCTACCTCGACGTGGGATCGCATCCGGAATATGCAACCCCCGAATGCGACAACCTGACCGAACTGGTCACCCACGACAAGGCCGGCGAGCGCATTCTCGAAGGCCTGCTCGTCGACGCCGAACGCCGCCTGCACGAGGAGGGAATCGCGGGCGACGTCTATCTCTTCAAGAACAACACCGACTCGGCGGGAAACTCCTACGGATGCCACGAGAACTACCTCGTGGCACGGCACGGAGAATTCTCCCGGCTCGCGGACATCCTCATTCCCTTCCTCGTCACGAGGCAACTGATCTGCGGTGCGGGCAAGGTGCTGCAGACCCCCCGGGGCGCGGTCTACTGCGTCAGCCAGCGTGCCGAGCACATCTGGGAGGGCGTCAGTTCCGCGACCACGCGTTCCCGCCCGATCATCAATACGCGTGACGAACCGCACGCCGACGCGGAGCGCTACCGCCGTCTCCACGTCATCGTCGGTGACTCCAACATGTCCGAGACGACCATGCTGCTCAAGGTCGGCGCGACCGACCTGGTGCTGCGCATGATCGAAGCGGGCACGGTGATGCGGGACCTGACGCTGGAGAACCCGATCCGGGCGATCCGCGAGGTCAGCCACGACACCACCGGGCAGCGCAAGGTTCGCCTGGCCAGCGGGCGTGAGGCGTCCGCCATCGAGGTACAGCGCGAGTACTACGAGAAGGCCGTCGACTTCGTCGACCGCCGTGGCATCCGCACCGGAACCGTCGCCCAGGTCCTGGAGCTCTGGGGCCGCACGCTCGACGCGATCGAGGCCGAGGACCTCGACCGGATCGAGACCGAGATCGACTGGGTGATGAAGTACAAGCTCATCGAGCGGTACCGGGCCAAGCACAACATGACCATGTCGCATCCGCGGGTCGCCCAGATAGACCTCGCGTACCACGACATCCACCGTCGGCGCGGCCTGTACTACCTGCTGGAGCGCAAGGGGCAGGCCGCCCGTGTCTGCAACGACCTGAAGATCTTCGAGGGCAAGTCCGTGCCCCCGCAGACCACCAGGGCGAGGCTGCGCGGCGACTTCATCCGCAGGGCGCAGGAGCAGCGGCGGGACTTCACCGTCGACTGGGTCCACCTCAAGCTCAACGACCAGGCGCAGCGAACCGTGTTGTGCAAGGACCCGTTCCGTTCGGTGGACGACCGGGTGGAGAAACTGATCGCGGGTATGTGAGCCGGCACCGCACGTTCCCGGCCGCCGACGCGACGCGGGCCCCGTACGTTCCTCGTACGGGGCCCTGCGTACGCCCTAGAGTGTCGGGGACTCAACCAACTGTGCCGTCTGAGATCTGAGGAACAAGTGCGCCGACTTGCCGGCCTTCTCGTCGTCCCCCTGTTGCTGCTGACAGCGGCCTGCGGCGACGAAAAGGGCTCCGATTCCGTTTCCGCTTCCGCCGCGTCGAAGGACGGGTTCCCCGCGATCACCGCGGGCGCGAAATTCGGTGAGAAGCCGACCCTGGCCAAGGGCGAGGGGAACCCGCCCAAGGAGCTGAAGTCCAGAGTCGTCAGTGAGGGAGACGGCGCCACGCTCAAGAACGGCGACGCGATTCAGGTCAACTACCTCGGTCAGGCCTGGGATTCCGACAAGCCGTTCGACAACAGCTTCGACCGCAAGCAGCCGTTCGACCTGACCCTCGGCGCCGGCATGGTCATCCAGGGCTGGGACAAGGGCCTCGTCGGTCAGAAGGTCGGCAGCCGGGTCCAGCTGGTCATCCCGCCGGACCTCGGATACGGCGCCGCGGGCCAGGGCGACATCAAGCCCAACGCCACGCTCGTCTTCGTCGTCGACGTCCTGAAGGCGACGCAGATCCCGGCCTCCGCCAAGGGCACCGAGGTCGCCCAGGACAACATCGACCTGCCGAAGGTCGGCACCAACACCGACGGCAAGGCCCCCAAGGTCACCATCCCGACCAAGAGCGACCCGCCGAAGAAGCTCGTCTCCAACTACATCCTGGAGTCGAAGGGCGACGTCGTGAAGGACACCGACAGCGTCGTCGTGAACTACGTGGGACTGCTGTGGAAGGACGGCAAGACCTTCGACAGCACCTACACCGCGGGCAAGACACAGACCTTCCCACTCGCCCAGGTGACCCTGAAGGGCCTGAAGAACGGTCTGGTCGGCAAGAAGATCGGCAGCCGGGTGCTGCTCGTCATCCCGCCGGACCAGGGCTTCGGTGACAAGGCGCAGCAGACCATCCCCGCGAAGTCCACGCTGGTCTTCTCCGTGGACCTCCTGGCGAAGATGTAAGACTGTCCCGGTTGCCCAGTTCATCATCAAGAGGAGCAAGTCAGTGAGCATCGAGAAGCCCGAGATCGACTTCCCGGGTGGCGAGCCGCCGGCCGAGCTGGAGATCAAGGACATCTGGGAGGGCGACGGCCCGGTTGCCGAGGCGGGCGCCACCGTCTCCGTCCACTACGTGGGTGTGTCCTTCTCCACCGGCGAGGAGTTCGACGCCTCCTGGAACCGCGGCGGCCCGCTGCAGTTCCAGCTCGGTGGCGGTCAGGTCATCGCCGGCTGGGACCAGGGTGTCCAGGGCATGAAGGTCGGCGGCCGTCGCCAGCTGATCATTCCCCCGCACCTCGGATACGGCGACCGCGGCGCCGGTGGCGGCCGCATCGCGCCCGGCGAGACGCTGATCTTCGTCTGCGACCTGGTCGCCGTCTGATCCGCACCCGTGCGATACGAGGGCCCGTGCCGCCAGGCACGGGCCCTCGCTTTTGTCCCGACACCGCGTAGCGGTACGGTCGACCGTCGTAGAGCGAAACAGAAAGGGCATCGATGGCGATTGCCAAGGCCGAGCGGCTGATGAATCTGGCGCTGTGTCTGCTGGGGACCCGCCGCCCGCTCAGCAAGCGCGAGCTGCGCGGCTCCATCGAGGCCTATCTGGAAGCCGGCTCCGACGACGCCTTCAACCGGATGTTCGAGCGGGACAAGGACGATCTGCGCGAGCTCGGTCTGATCATCGAGACCGTGGAGAACCTGGACGGCGACACGGGATATCTCGCCCGGCGCGACAGCAACCGGCTGCCGCCGATCACGCTGGACGCCGAGGAGGCCGCCGCGCTCGGACTGGCCGCGAAGGTCTGGCAGCAGGCGCGGCTGGCCGGGGCGGCCAGCGGTGCGCTGCAGAAGCTGCGGGCCGCCGGCATGCCGGAGGCCGAGGACGCGTACGAGGTGCACAGCGCCCTCGAACCGCGCATCCCCGTCCACGAGGCGGCGTTCGAGCCGCTCATGCTGGCCTGCCGCGACCGCCGCCCGGTCACCTTCGACTACCGCAAGGGCAACGCCGCCACGTCCGAACAGCGCCAGGTCGAGCCGTGGACCCTGGAGTGCTGGCGCGGACACTGGTACCTGGCCGGCTGGGACCGGGACCGCGGCGCCGAGCGGGTGTTCCGGCTCTCCCGGATCACCGGCCGGGTCCGCTCCCGGGCCGGGGCCTTCACCGCCGAGGTGCCCGACGTCGTGACCGTACGCGAGACGGTCGAGAGCTGGGCGGGGGAGACGGCCACCCGGACCGCGCTGATCCGGCTGCGCACCGGGGCGGGCTACCCGCTGCGCTCGCGCGCCGTGTCGGTCCGGGAACTCGGGAACGGGTGGGACGAGTTGGAGATTCCGTACGGACACGGTCTGGACGCCTGGCTTGTCGAGTTCGGCCCGGACGTCGTCGTGCAGGAACCCGCCGATCTGCGGGCCGACGTGGTGGACCGGCTGCGCGCCGTGGCCAAGGACTGAGAGAGGTACGGCAACCCATGGCCACGAACGCGATCGACCAGACCCGCCGGATGCTCTCCCTGGTGACGTACCTCCGTGAGCGCCCCGGCGCCCATGTCCAGGACGTCGCCCGCGCCTTCGGGATCACCGAGGACGAGCTGATCTCGGACCTCGACGTCCTGCCCATGTGCGGGACGAGCTTCCGCGGCGGGGACCTGCTGGACATCGACACCGACGGCGACCGCATCTGGTGGCACAACCCGGACGACGTCGCCGAGCCGTTGCGGCTCGCGGCCGACGAGGCGACGGCCCTGCTGGTCGCCGCCCGTGCCGTGGCCACGCTGCCGGGACTGCGCGAGAGCGACCGGCAGGCGCTGCTGCGGGCCACCGCGAAGCTGGAGACCGCGGCCGGCGAGGTGGGGGCGGCGAGCTCGCGGCTCTCGGTCACCTTCGAGTCCGAGGGCGGCGTCTTCGCCGATGTCGACCGGGCGATCTCCGAGCGGCGCCGCCTCTGGCTGCGCTACTACTCGCCCGCGCGCGACGAGCTCACCGAGCGCGAGGTGGACCCGATCCGGCTGTTCGCCGTGGGACACACGTACATGGAGGCCTGGTGCAGGTCGTCCGAGGACCGGCGCACGTTCCGGCTGGACCGGGTCGCCGAGATCCGGCTGCTCGACGAGCCCGCCGCCCCGCCCGAGCTGGAGCTGCGGGACCTGTCCGAGGGGCTGGTCCAGCCGTCCGCCGAAGACCCGGAAGTCGTCGTCGAGGTGGGCCCGGGCGGACGCTGGGTCGCCGAGTACTACCCGCACGACAGCGCACAGGAGCTGCCCGACGGCGGGCTGCGGATCACCCTGCGCACCCCCGACCCGGCCTCGCTGCGCAGGCTCGCGCTGCGGCTGGGCGGCGAGGGCCGCATCGTCTCCCCGCCGGAGCTGGCGCGCAGCGCACAGCAGGCGGCCGGCGCGGCGCTCGCCGCGTACGACGAACCGGCCTGAGCGGAAACCTGAGGGAGATATGAGCAATATGTCTGTGGTGTCAGGTGTTCCGACCGTGGTGGTGCCCGAGTCCGTACGGTTCAAGGCCGCCTGCCCGGACTGCCGTGAACGGTTCGAACTCGCGGCGAGCGCCGTTCGCCTCGTGGTGGGGGCCAGCCGCCGGACGACGTTCTACTCCTTCACCTGCCCGCGGTGCGATGCGGCCGTCCGCAAGCCCGCGGGGGAGCGGATAGTCGAACTCCTCACCAGGGGCGGTGTGCGGACGCTGCGCCTGCACCCCGGCCTCCAGCCCCTGTCCACGCCGTCGGCCCCCTAGACACATCGAGGCTCAGCCCATGTTCTGGCCCATGCTCGCCATCGCCCTGGGGTTCCTCGGGATCGCCGTTCTCGGCGTGCTGGCCGTCAAGGTCTTCATCGAGGTCCAGCGGCTCGGGCGCCAGGTGACGCGTACCACCCAGCGCATCAACCGGGCCGCGGAGGACCTCGAAAGGGCGGCGACCGACCTCGCCGCCACCGGTGAGGCGCTGCGCTAGGTTCTTCCGTCCGGACCGGGGCGCACCGGCTCCGCTGCCCCGATCCGCCCTGTGAGCAGGGCGGATGGATCGGAGCGGGCGCGGCCTCCAGTTTCCCGGTTTCGGGGGGTACGCTGCTGAAGGCGGCCCGGAGAGCGAGGCGTGGGCCGTAATCGCAAGGATGCGTGGGTATTGCCCTGTGTTTACTCCTGCGGGATACGATCGCTGACAGTACGAAGGTCGGACGTCCGTCCGAGGTTCGATCCGCCCCACCCCTGCTGCCTCGGTGAGAAGGTACACACATATGTTCGGAAGGCTCGGCGCTCCCGAGATCATCCTGATCCTCGTCGTCGTTGTTCTGCTGTTCGGCGCGAAGAAGCTTCCTGACATGGCTCGCTCGCTCGGCAAGTCGGCCCGCATCCTCAAGAGCGAGGCCAAGGCCATGAAGTCCGAGGGCAGCCCGTCGGCGACCCCGGCCGAGCCGGCCGCCAACGACGCCGCCCAGGACCAGGCCGCCCAGCGCACCATCAAGGCCGCCCCCGGCGACGTCAGCAGCTCGCGTCCGGTCGCGGAGCCGACCGACTCGACCAAGCGCTGACAAGAACCGGGCCGACGCAGGCGCCCTGATCAGTGAGGGCCTGCTGCACGAGATGAGGACGTGGGTTGCTCAAGTCTGCCCGCAAGCAGGAGACCGACCCAGAGGGCCGCATGCCCTTGGTGGAGCACCTGCGTGAGCTGCGTAACCGGCTGGCTAAGGGCCTGTTGGGAATCGTCGTCGTCACGATTGTGGCCGCGTTTTTCTACAAGGAGATCATCGAGTTCTTCACCAACCCGGTGCTGAAGTCGGTCGGGTGTGCGTCCAGCTTCGCCGAACTCGCCAAGCAGGATGATGCCACCTGCGCGCGTATCGTCCTGAACGGTCTGCTCACCCCGTTCACCCTCGCCCTCAAGGTCTCCTTGATGGCAGGCGTCGTGCTTTCGTCGCCGGTGTGGCTCTATCAGTTGTGGGCCTTCGTCGCCCCGGGCTTGCACAAGCAGGAGAAGAAGTACTCGCTGGCCTTCGTCGGCGCGGGATTCCCTCTCTTCCTCGCCGGTGGCTTCTTCGCGTACATGACGCTGCCCACGATGGCGCGGGTGCTTCTGGAATTCTCGCCGGCCGACCTCGACAACCAGTTGCCGCTGGACGAGTTGCTCGATCTGATCACACGCATGGTGGTGGTCTTCGGGCTCTCCTTCGAGCTGCCGTTGCTGCTCGTCATGCTGAACTTCGGCGGCATCATCACCGGCAAGCGGATGCTCGGCTGGTGGCGGGGCATGATCATGGGCATCACGCTCTTCGCGGCGGTGGCCACGCCCAGCACCGACCCGGTGAGCATGCTGGGACTGGCCGTACCGATCTGGGTGCTCTACTTCGTGGCCACGGCGATCTCGCTCCTCAACGACCGCCGCAAGGCGCAGCTCGCGGCGAGCGGACCCGCCGACGACGAGGCCTCGGAGCTGGACCTCACTCCCGAGGACATCGGTGAGATCGAATCGGTCTCGTCCGCCCGGTCGCTGCCCGCACAGGCGAGTTCGGACCGGGACCGGGTGAACGGTTACGACGACATCACCTGACCTTGTAAGGTCCCCGGGTGACCAGCGAGATCACCCTCTTCGTCAATCCCACCGCAGGACGCGGCCGGGGCGCGCACGCCGCGCAGCCGGCCGCTTCCGCGTTGCGGGACGCCGGATTCTCCGTGCGCACGGTTCTCGGTGAGGATGCCGACGACGCTCTGCGGCGGGCCCGGGAGGCCGTCGCGGGTGGGACCGGGGCGCTGATAGCCGTGGGCGGGGACGGCATGATGTCCCTCGCCCTGCAGGCCGTTGCCGGAACGATGACCCCGCTCGGGGTGGTCGCCGTCGGTACCGGGAACGACTTCGCCCGCGCTCTCGGGCTGCCGATACGGGATCCGGCCGCCGCCGGGCGGCTGGCCGCCGAGGCGCTCAAGGGGGGCGGCGTCCGCGAGATCGACCTCGGGCGGGTCGGTGAGCGGTGGTTCGGGTCGGTGCTCGCCTCCGGGTTCGACTCCCGGGTCAACGACCGCGGGAACCGGATGCGCCGGGTCGGCGGACGGTTCAAGTACGACCTCGCGATCCTCGCCGAACTCGCCGCGTTCAAGCCCATTCCCTACCGCGTCAGGCTGGACGACGGGCCGGTCCGGGAGATCGAGGCGACGCTCGTCGCGGTCGGCAACGGGTCGACGTACGGCGGAGGCATGCGGATCTGCGCGGACGCGGTGATGGACGACGGTCTGTTCGACGTGACCGTCGTCGGGGACTGCAGCCGTACCACCCTGCTCAAGGTGTTTCCCCGCGTCTACAGGGGGACGCATCTCAGCCACCCCAAGGTCACCGTGCACCGGGTCTCCTCGATCGAGCTGGCCGCAGCGGGTGTCACCGCGTACGCGGACGGTGAACAACTCGGGGCGCTGCCGCTCACCGCGCGCTGCGTGCCCGGTGCGGTGCGGGTGCTCGTGCCGGGTTCTCCGGGCGGGATTTAAAGATCGCGCCTGGTGTCGGAGGTGGCGGGTAGTCTCGAAAGCACGATGACAGAGGACCTCTCCCCAGCTGAGCGATACCAGGCTTCTCGGATCCGCGCCGCCGAGCAGGCCACCGCACTCGCGCCCTTCCGCGAGCTGTACGAATTCGATCTGGACCCCTACCAGATCGAGGCCTGTGAGGCCCTGGAGGCCGGCAAGGGCGTGCTCGTCGCCGCTCCGACCGGCTCGGGCAAGACGATCGTCGGCGAGTTCGCCGTGCACCTCGCCCTGGAGCAGGGCCGCAAGTGCTTCTACACCACGCCGATCAAGGCTCTGTCCAACCAGAAGTTCGCCGATCTGGTCAAGCGGTACGGGCCCGAGAAGGTCGGCCTGCTGACCGGCGACAACAGCGTCAACGCCGATGCCCCGGTGGTCGTCATGACCACCGAGGTGCTGCGGAACATGCTGTACGCGGGCTCGCAGGCGCTGCGGGGCCTCGGCCATGTGGTGATGGACGAGGTGCACTACCTCTCCGACCGCTTCCGGGGCGCCGTCTGGGAAGAAGTGATCATTCACCTCCCGGACTCCGTGACCCTGGTGTCACTGTCGGCGACCGTGTCCAACGCCGAGGAGTTCGGCGACTGGCTGGACACCGTCCGCGGTGACACCGAAGTGATCGTCTCCGAGAGCCGGCCCGTGCCGCTCTGGCAGCACGTCCTGGCCGGCCGCCGGATGTACGACCTCTTCGAGGAGGAGACCGACCACGGCGGCCGGGGCGCCGGACGCCGCGAGGTCAACCCCGACCTCGTCCGGCTCGCCCGGATGGAGAACCAGCGGGGATACAACCCGCGTGAGCGCCGCCGCGGCAAGATGGTCCGCGAGGCGGACCGGGAGCGCGAGCGGCGCCAGCGCAGCCGGATCTGGACGCCGGCCAGGCCCGAGGTCATCGACCGGCTGGACGCCGAAGGGCTGCTCCCCGCCATCACGTTCATCTTCAGCCGGGCCGGCTGCGAGGCCGCCGTGCAGCAGTGTCTGCATGCCGGACTGCGGCTCAACGACGAGGAGAAGCGGCGCCTGGTCCGCGAGATCGTCGAGGAGCGCACCGCCTCCATCCCCGGCGAGGACCTCCATGTCCTGGGCTACTACGAGTGGCTCGAAGGCCTGGAGCGGGGCATCGCCGCGCACCACGCGGGCATGCTGCCGACGTTCAAGGAGGTCGTCGAGGAGCTGTTCGTCCGCGGGCTCGTCAAGGCGGTCTTCGCCACGGAGACCCTCGCCCTCGGCATCAACATGCCCGCACGCTCGGTGGTGCTGGAGAAGCTCGTCAAGTGGAACGGCGAGCAGCACGCCGACATCACCCCCGGCGAGTACACCCAGCTGACCGGCCGGGCCGGGCGGCGCGGCATCGACGTCGAGGGCCACGCGGTGGTCCTGTGGCAGCGCGGCATGGATCCGGGCGCGCTGGCCGGACTCGCGGGTACGCGTACGTATCCGCTGCGCTCCAGCTTCCGGCCGTCCTACAACATGGCCGTCAATCTGGTGCAGCAGTTCGGGCGGCACCGTTCGCGCGAACTGCTGGAGACCTCCTTCGCGCAGTTCCAGGCGGACCGTTCGGTGGTCGGCATCTCCCGTCAGGTCCAGAAGAACGAGGAGGGGCTGGAGGGTTACCGGGAGGGCATGACCTGCCACCTCGGTGATTTCGAGGAGTACGCGCGGCTGCGCCGCGACCTCAAGGACCGGGAGACCGAGCTGGCCAAGCAGGGCGCGACGCAGCGGCGGGCCGAGGCGGCGGCGTCCCTGGAGAGGCTCAAGCCCGGCGACGTCATCCACGTGCCCACCGGCAAGTTCGCCGGGCTGGCGCTGGTGCTCGACCCGGGCCTGCCCGCCGGGCGGACCAATGGGCACGGCCACCGCGGTCTCGAATACCACGACGGGCCCCGCCCGTTGGTGCTCACCGCCGAGCGCCAGGTCAAGCGGCTCGCCTCGATCGACTTCCCGGTTCCGGTGGAGGCGCTGGAGCGGATGCGGGTGCCGAAGTCGTTCAATCCGCGCTCCCCGCAGTCGCGTCGCGACCTGGCCTCCGCGCTGCGGACCAAGGCCGGCCACATAGTTCCGGAGCGGCACCGCAAGAGCCGGTCCGTCGCGGCCGACGACCGGGCGATCGCCCGCTACCGGGCGGAGTTGCGCGCGCACCCCTGCCACGGATGCGACGAGCGCGAGGACCACGCGCGGTGGGCCGAGCGGTATCACCGGCTGCAGCGCGACACCAGGCAGCTGGAGCGGCGGATCGAGGGGCGGACGAACACGATCGCCCGCACCTTCGACCGCATCGTCGCGCTGCTCACCGAGCTCGACTACCTGCGGGGCAACGAGGTCACCGAGCACGGGCGCCGGCTGGCCCGGCTCTACGGCGAGCTCGATCTGCTGGCGAGCGAATGCTTGCGCGCGGGCGTGTGGGAGGGGTTGAACCCCGCCGAACTCGCGGCCTGTGTCTCGGCGTTGGTGTACGAGGCGCGGCAGGCGGACGACGCGGTGGCGCCGAAGCTGCCGTCGGGGCCCGCGAAGACCGCGATGGGTGAGATGGTCCGGATCTGGGGGCGGCTGGACGCCCTTGAGGAGGACTTCAAGATCAACCAGGCGGAAGGGGTCGGGCAGCGCGAGCCCGATCTGGGCTTCGCCTGGGCGGTCTACATGTGGGCGTCGGGGCGTTCGCTGGACGAGGTGCTGGGCGAGGCGGAGATGCCGGCCGGGGACTTCGTGCGGTGGTGCAAGCAGGTGATCGACGTGCTGGGGCAGATCGCCGCCGCGGCGCCGCGGGACGGGAGTTCTGTGGCTCGCAATGCGCACAAGGCGGTGGACGCGGTGCTGCGGGGGGTTGTGGCGTACAGCTCCGTGGGGTGAGTGTCCGCCGGGTGCGGGTGCGGGCTGATCGGCTTTGCGGGGCGGGGC
>NZ_JBCEWQ010000204.1:0-13414 GCF_038448545.1 Streptomyces sp. CLV115 | reverse complement strand
GGCGGGGGGGAGGTGGCCGCCCCCACCAAGCCGCATCCGGAGCCGTATCTGACCGCCGCATCCGGTTTCGGCGCGGATCCCGGGCGCTGCGCGGTCATCGAGGACACCGCGACCGGTGTCGCGGCCGCGGAGGCGGCGGGCTGCCGGGTGGTCGCCGTACCGTCCGTCGCCCCGATCGCCCCCGCGTCCGGCCGGATGGTCGTACGCTCCCTCGAAGAGGTCGACCTCGCTTTTCTCCGGGGCCTGGTCACGGGAAGCCATTGATCCGCATACCGAGAGTATTTCTGTGACTGAATGGAAAAGCTCTCGGCGGTGGATGGTGCATTTTCTGTCGTACGTGCGTGGGTGAGCCGCCGATCGAATAAAGGATTCGAACGCCCCGGGGCGTGAGCTTTGTCACCCGGAAGCGGCCCGGAGGGTTTTCGGGGCCTCGCGGGCCGCCCTTTTTGGGGCGTTTGATTGTCCTGGTTCATCCTGATATCCGCGAAACGTGCCCGGGGTGGGAAAACGGCTCGCCGTTAATTCCCCTCACCATCCGATTGCGCACCGCCAGTCAGCCGGTCCGACATTGCCGACGATGCCTACTAATCTCGCTTTCTCAATGCCCGGATGAGGGAGAGCGTCCAAGATGAACCGCAAGACTCTGGTGCTGCCGGCCGTCGTCGGCCTGCTCGCGCCCGTACTCGCCGCCTGCGGCGCGTCGGGCGACGGGAGCGATGGCAACGCCGCCATCGTTGTCGGCACCACGGACAAGTTCGTCGCATCGAAGGACAACCCCGCACCGCTCGATCCCGCCATCGGCTACGAAGCCGGCGTGTGGAACGTGCTCCGGCAGACCGTGCAGACCCTGGTGCACGTGCCGCGTGGCGGCGGCGAGCCGGTGCCGGAGGCCGCGGAGAGCTGCACCTTCACGGACACGCAGAACGAGAGCTACCGCTGCAAGCTGCGCAGCGGTCTGAAGTTCGCCGACGGCAAGGCGCTCACCGCCGAGGACGTGAAGTACTCCATCGACCGCGTCATCCGCATCGATGCCGCCAACGGACCCGTCGCCCTGCTCGACAACATAGACACGGTCGAGACACAGGGCGAGCGGGAGGTCGTCTTCCACCTGCGCGCACCGGACGCCACGTTTCCCTACAAGCTCGCCACCCCGGTCGCCGGGATCGTGCCGCGGAGCCATTACGAGGCGAAGTCCGCACGCACCGGATTCCAGGTGAACGGATCCGGCCCCTACACCATGAAGCCGGAAGTCGAGCACGGCCAGATCGTCAAGGTCCTCTTCACCAGGAACCCCCACTACAAGGGGGATTTGAAGGTACGGAACGAGAAGGTCGAGCTGGACGTCTTCCCCGACCCGAAGGCCATGGGCAAGGCCCTCGACGACCGGAAGATCGACATGATGGCCCGCACCATGTCGCCCGAGCAGTCCCAGCGGATGCTGGTAGAGCCCGAGGACGGCATCAAGCTCACCGAGATGCCCGGCCTCGCCATCCATTTCCTGGGCTTCAACACCAACGACCCGGCCGTGAAGAAGAAGGCCGTCCGCCAGGCCATGGCCCAGGTCGTCGACCGCGGCGAGATCGCGAGCAAGGTGTACGGCACGACGGCCGAGCCGCTGTACTCGCTGATCCCGTCCGGCATCACCGCGCACGCCAACGCGTTCTACAACAAGTACAACGAACCCAGCACCACGAAGGCCGCGGCGATCCTGAACGACGCGGGTGTCGACACCCCGGTGAAGCTCACGCTGCACTACCCGACCGACCGCGTCGGCGCCGGCACCGCCGCCGAGTTCGCAACGCTGAAGAAGCAGTTCGACGACACCGGACTGTTCGAGATCAGCGTCGAGGGAAGCCCCTGGGCGAAGTACCGCCCGGCACAGCTGCGCGGCGACTACGCCGTGTACGGCATGGGCTGGTTCCCCGACTTCCCGGACCCCGACAACTTCACCGCGCCGTTCCTGGACAGGAACAACTTCCTCAACTCGCCCTACAGATCGGTGCGGGCCCAGAAGACGCTCATTCCGCAGTCCCGCCGCGAGAGCGACCGCAGCGCCTCGGCCAAGGCCTTCCAGCAGCTCCAGGACATCGTCGCCGACGACGTCCCGGTGCTACCGATCTGGCAGGGCAAGCAGTACGTCGCCTCCCGTGAGGACCTCACCGGCGTCGAGTGGGCGGTCAACTCCTCCGCGGAACTCCAGCTCTGGGAGCTGGGGGACGGCCGCGTCTGAGGACGGACGGCACCTCGGCCGCTCCGGGGCGCAGGCACGGCCGTCGCCCCGGAGCCGTAGACGCCGGGGCAACGGGCGCCGCCTGCCGCCCCGGTCCACGGACGCCGGCGCCGCCCTTCCCGCTCCGCTCACTGGGCGCCGGGACGGACCAGACCGCTCTCGTACGCGTACACCGCGGCCTGCACGCGATCGCGCAGCCCGAGCTTGGTCAGCACATGGCCGACATGCGTCTTGACCGTCGTCTCGCTGACGAACAGATCCGCGGCGATCTCCGCGTTGGACAGGCCGCGTGCCACCAGCTTCAGCACCTCGACCTCACGGTCGGTCAGTGTGTGCAGGGTGTCGGGCACCGGCTCCTCGCCGGACGGCAGATGGTCCGCGTACTTGTCGAGGAGCCTGCGGGTGACGCTCGGGGCGAGCATCGCCTCGCCCGCCGCGACCACCCGGATGGCCTGCACCAGCTCATTGGCCGGAGCGTCCTTCAGCAGGAAGCCGCTGGCGCCGGCGCGCAGCGCCTCCACCACGTACTCGTCGAGATCGAACGTGGTCAGCACCAGCACCTTCGCCGGGCCGTCGCGGCCCGGTCCGGTGATCTGGCGCGTCGCCTCGACGCCGTCCATCCGCGGCATGCGGATGTCCATCAGCACCACATCGGGCTGCAACGCCCGCACCTGGTCGAGAGCCTGGAGGCCGTCCCCGGCCTCGCCCACCACCGCGAGATCGCCCTCCGCCTCCAGAATCATCCGGAAGCCGGTACGCAGCAGGGGCTGGTCGTCGACCAGTAGGACGCGGATAGCCACAGGGTCTCCTTCAAGGTCCTTCGAGGGCCACAGGCCGGCCGGCCTCAGCACGGACCGGGTCCATTCTGCCCTGCACATCCTGCTCCGCCTCGGCCGGGCGGGCCGTCAGCGGATAGACCGGGGGAGTGCCACCGAATTCGGGACAGACCGACCGGTGGTCGCACCAGCCGCAGAGCTTCGTCGGCCGGGGCCGCCACTCGCCCGTCTCGGTGGCCAGCCGGATCGCGTCCCACAGCGCCAGCAGCTTGCGCTCCACCCGCTCCAGGTCCGCCACCACCGGGTCGTACGTCAGGATGTCCCCGCTGCCGAGATAGACCAGCTGGAGCCGGCGCGGCACCACACCCTTCAGCCGCCAGATCACCAGGGCGTAGAACTTCATCTGGAAGAGCGCGCCCTCCGCGTACTCCGGGCGCGGGGCCTTCCCCGTCTTGTAGTCGACGATCCGGACCTCGCCCGTCGGCGCCACGTCGATCCGGTCGATCACCCCGCGCAGCCGCAGCCCCGAATCCAGCTCCGTCTCGACGAACAGCTCCCGCTCGGCGGGCTCCAGACGCGTCGGATCCTCCAGCGAGAACCACCGCTCCACCAGGCTCTCCGCCTCCGAGAGCCAGCGCGCCAGCCGCTCGCCCCCGGCATCCTCGGCGAACAGCTCCGACAGCTCCGGCCTGGACTCCAGCAGGCGGTCCCACTGGGCGGGGATCAGCGCCGTGGCCCGGCCCGCCGTGCGCTCCACCGCGGGATTGTCGAAGAGCCGCTCCAGCACCGCATGGACGAGCGTGCCCCGGGTAGCCGCCTCGCTGGGCTTCTCCGGCAGCTTGTCGATGACCCGGAAGCGGTACAGCAGCGGACACTGCATGAAATCGCTCGCCCGCGACGGCGACAGGGACGAGGGCGGCTGAGCGGGCCGCGGCAGGGAGGTCATGTCGAAGACCCTACGGCCCGCCACTGACAGCGGTCGGCATACCATCGACCACACAGCCTCGAACACTGCATGATCGTGCCGTAGGGCACCGACCGAAGGGACCTCGTGGACGAGAGCGGCGACAGCGGGCGGCCGCAGCCCGGTGCAGGGGGAACAACCCCCGGAACCGGCCCCGGCAAGGGCGAGCCGCAGCGCCCCGAAGAGCCCGGAGGCGGCCTTCTCATGGGCCGCCCGTTCGGCGTGCCGGTGTACGTCGCGCCCAGCTGGTTCCTCGTGGCCGCACTGATCACCTGGGTCTTCGGCGGCCAGCTCGACCGGGTGCTGCCCGAGCTGGGCACGGCGCGCTACCTGGTCTCCCTCTTCTTCGCGATCGCCTTCTACGCCTCCGTGCTCGTCCACGAACTCGCCCACACCGTCGTGGCGCTGCGCTACAAGCTGCCAGTGCGCCGCATCCAGCTCCAGTTCTTCGGCGGCGTCTCCGAGATCGAGAAGGAGTCCGAGACCCCGGGCCGCGAGTTCCTGCTCGCCTTCGTCGGACCGCTGCTCTCCCTGGTGCTCGCGGGCGTCTTCTACATCGGGATGATGTTCGTCGCGCCCGGCACCGTGCCCGGTGTCCTGCTCGCCGGGCTGATGATCTCCAACCTCCTGGTGGCCGCCTTCAACCTCCTGCCGGGCCTCCCGCTGGACGGCGGACGGATGCTCCGCGCGGTCGTCTGGAAGATCACCGGACGCCCGATGAGCGGCACCGTCGCCGCCGCCTGGGTCGGCCGCGCCCTCGCCGTCATCACCCTGGTCGGCCTGCCGCTGCTCACCCACACCGGGACCTTCGGCAACGACCCCGGTGAGCTCAGCGGCATGGACACCATCACCGACGCGCTGCTCGCCGCCATCCTCGCCGCGATCATCTGGACCGGAGCGGGCAACAGCCTGCGCATGGCCCGGCTGCGCGAACACCTTCCCGAGCTGCGCGCCCGCACCCTCACCCGGCGCGCCGTCCCGGTGGAGTCCGCCACCCCGCTCTCCGAGGCGCTGCGCCGGGCCAACGAGGCGGGCGCCCGCGCCCTCGTCGTCGTCGACGGCCACGGCGAACCGAAGGGCATCGTCCGCGAGACGGCCATCGTCGCCGTGCCGGAGCACCGCCGCCCCTGGGTCGCCGTCAGCGGCCTCGCCCAGGACCTCACCGAGGGCATGAAGGTCTCCGCCGAGCTGGCCGGTGAGGCGCTCCTGGACCGGCTCAAGGCCAGCCCGGCCACCGAGTACCTCGTCCTGGAGGAGACCGGCGAGATCTACGGCGTCCTCTCCACCGCCGACGTCGAGCGCGCGTTCGTCGCCGCCCTGGCCAGGCCCGCCGCCTGACCGCCGGACCCCGCCCCGGGCTCGCGGTCGGAGCCCGGGGAATCACCGGTACGCTGGTCACATGTCTGAACCGACCGGTGCCGCCCGCCGACGCGGGCCCTTCAAGGTCGGGGACCAGGTCCAGCTCACCGATCCCAAGGGACGCCACTACACCTTCACGCTCGAAGCCGGAAAGAACTTCCACACCCACAAGGGTTCTTTCCCGCACGACGAGCTGATCGGTGCTCCCGAGGGCAGTGTTGTCCGAACCACGGGGAACGTCGCCTATCTCGCGCTGCGCCCCCTGCTCCCCGACTACGTCCTGTCCATGCCCCGCGGCGCCGCCGTGGTCTACCCCAAGGACGCGGGGCAGATCCTGGCCTTCGCCGACATCTTCCCCGGCGCCCGCGTCGTGGAGGCCGGCGTCGGCTCCGGCTCGCTCTCCACCTTCCTGCTGCGCGCCATCGGCGACCAGGGCATGCTGCACTCCTACGAGCGCCGCGAGGACTTCGCCGAGATCGCCCAGCAGAACGTGGAACGCTACTTCGGCGAACCGCACCCGGCCTGGCAGCTCACCGTCGGCGACCTCCAGGACAACCTCTCGGACACCGACGTCGACCGTGTCGTCCTCGACATGCTCGCCCCCTGGGAGTGCCTGGAGGCCGTCTCCAAGGCGCTGGTGCCCGGCGGCATCCTCTGCGCCTACGTCGCCACCACCACCCAGCTCGCGCGGACCGTGGAGTCCATCCGTGAGATCGGCTGCTTCGCCGAGCCGCAGCCCTGGGAATCGATGATCCGCAACTGGCACGTCGAGGGCCTGGCCGTCCGCCCGGACCACCGCATGATCGGCCACACCGGCTTCCTCGTCACCGCCCGCCGCCTGGCCGACGGTGTGGAGGCCCCGCTGCGCCGCCGCCGCCCCGCCAAGGGCGCCTACGGCGAGGACTACGACGGTCCCGGCAGCCAGAGCGGCTCCTCCCGCGGCTGACCCGCGCAACGCACCGGCGCCGCCGCGGCAGTCCCACCGGTGGCTCCGCCCACCCGGGCGTCCTCGATCCACAGGAACCACAGGAGACAACCCGCGTGCAGACCTCCGAGCTCCCGGACCTCGCGCACACCGACTCCAGGCCGCTGCACTGGCTCGCCACCGCGGCCGCCATGGCCGCCGTCGTCGCGCTCGCAGGCCTGCTCCAGCCGGACCCCGCGGCCTCTGCCTCCACCCCCCACCGCACCACGGCGCAGCGCGGCGGCACGGCCGTCACCGCCCCCGATCCGGCGCGGGCGGACTTCCCCCTGGAATGCGGCGGAGTGGAGAGCACGGTGGCCAAGCAGGCCACCGGCGACCTCGACGGTGACGGGCGCCCCGAGACCGTCGCGGTGGTCCACTGCGCGGCCGGCTCCGGCACCCCGCCCAGCGGCGTCTACGTCCTCACACGCGGAAGCGGGGCCGCACCGCGGGTCGTGGCGACCCTGGTGGACCCCGCTCAGGCGATGAGCATCGGCGATTTCGCGGTGCGTGACGGAATCATTTCGGCCACTCTGCTCGGCTACTCCTCCGACACGGTGCCGCGCTGCTGCCCCGACCAGCAGGAGCGGGTCACCTGGCAGTGGCGGGGCGGCGCGTTCGTCCGCGCCACCCGGGCCGCCCCGAGCAGCGCCTGACCGGTCACCGCGAGTGACCGGGGCTCCGCGGCCGCCGGATCAGGCGGCCTCGGGGCCGTACACCTCGACGCTGTCCGAGACGCGCCGGACATGGATGCAGTCGCCCGGGCACTCCTTGGCCGAATCGACCACGTCCTGGAGGAGCGGCAGCGGGACGGGCGTCGTGGCGCCCGGGTCCTGCAGCAGCTCGTCGTCGGAGCTCTTCACATAGGCCAGGCCATCGATGTCCAGCTCGAAGACCTCGGGCGCGTACTGGACGCAGATGCCGTCTCCCGTGCAGAGGTCCTGGTCGATCCAGACCTCCAGGTCCTGCGCGTCGCCACCGTTGGGAGCGTCCTGCTGCACGGTCATTTCTCCTGCCGTTCCCTGCGTATCGAACCAAAAGAAGCCAGCCCTGACGGGTGTTGAACGGTTCGACGATACAACCGGCCGCTTTCCGATGTTGAAGGGTGGGTATTCCCCTGACACGAGGGGGAACGCAAGGGTGAAGATCGGACACGCCCCGCAGTCTTTGTGATCTAGGGGTTTCAATCATCACCCACCCAGGTAGGGTCAGGAAGCGTCCAGCTCCCCTTGGAGGAGGTGAGGACCGTGGCAGCCCACGACGACGACATCAACCGCGGCATCCGGCCCGGGCGGGGGTCCGAAGACCCAGCCGGCCAGGTCGCCTATCTTGAGCAGGAAATCGCCGTCCTGCGACGTAAGCTCGCCGACTCTCCGCGCCATACGAGGATTCTCGAAGAGCGGATCGTCGAGTTGCAGACCAACCTGGCAGGCGTGTCCGCACAGAATGAGCGGCTCGCCAACACACTGCGCGAGGCCCGCGACCAGATCGTGGCCCTCAAGGAAGAAGTCGACCGGCTCGCACAGCCGCCGGCCGGTTTCGGTGTGTTTCTTCAGGGCAATGAGGACGGCACCTGTGACATCTTCACCGGAGGCCGAAAGCTCCGGGTGAATGTCAGCCCCAGCGTCGAGCTCGAAGACCTCCGGCGCGGCCAGGAAGTCATGCTCAACGAAGCGCTCAATGTGGTCGACGCCATGGAATTCGAGCGGGCCGGGGACATCGTCACCCTCAAGGAGATCCTTGAGGACGGCGAGCGGGCCCTGGTCATCGGGCACACCGACGAGGAACGGGTGGTGAGGCTCGCCGAGCCGCTGCTGGACATCACCATCCGCCCCGGCGACGCCCTGCTGCTCGAACCCAGGTCCGGCTACGTCTACGAAGTGGTCCCCAAGAGCGAGGTCGAGGAGCTCGTCCTCGAAGAGGTACCGGACATCGACTACGACAAGATCGGCGGCCTGGGCGACCAGATCGAGCTGATCCGGGACGCGGTCGAACTCCCCTACCTCCACCCCGACCTCTTCAAGGAACACGAACTGCGTCCGCCGAAGGGCATCCTGCTCTACGGTCCGCCCGGCTGCGGCAAGACACTCATCGCCAAGGCCGTCGCCAACTCCCTTGCCAAGAAGGTCGCCGAGGTCACCGGCCAGCCGGCGGGCAAGAGCTACTTCCTCAACATCAAGGGCCCGGAGCTCCTCAACAAGTACGTCGGCGAGACCGAGCGGCACATCCGCCTGGTCTTCCAGCGTGCCCGTGAGAAGGCCAGTGAGGGCACCCCCGTCATCGTCTTCTTCGACGAGATGGAGTCCCTCTTCCGTACCCGTGGATCCGGCGTCAGCTCGGACGTGGAGAACACCATCGTCCCCCAGCTGCTCGCCGAGATCGACGGTGTGGAGGGCCTGGAGAACGTCATCGTCATCGGCGCCTCCAACCGCGAGGACATGATCGACCCCGCGATCCTGCGGCCCGGCCGCCTCGATGTGAAGATCAAGATCGAGCGCCCGGACGCGGAGGCCGCGAAGGACATCTTCGCGAAGTACCTCACGCCTTCGCTGCCGCTGCACGCCGACGACCTCGCGGAGCACACCGGCTCCAAGGACGCCGCCGCCCACGCCATGATCCAGTCGGTCGTCGAGCGGATGTACACCGAGTCCGAGGAGAACCGCTTCCTGGAGGTCACGTACGCCAACGGCGACAAGGAAGTCCTGTACTTCAAGGACTTCAACTCCGGCGCGATGATCCAGAACATCGTCGACCGGGCCAAGAAGATGGCCATCAAGGCCTTCCTCGACCAGGGCCAGAAGGGCCTTCGCGTCTCCCACCTCCTCCAGGCATGCGTGGACGAGTTCAAGGAGAACGAGGACCTGCCGAACACCACCAACCCGGACGACTGGGCCAGGATCTCCGGCAAGAAGGGCGAGCGGATCGTCTTCATCCGCACGCTCGTCACCGGAAAGCAGGGCGCGGACACCGGCCGCTCCATCGACACGGTGGCGAACACCGGGCAGTACCTGTAGAACGCGGACAGGCTGCGGATGCCCGCCGGGCATCCGCAGCCGGTTGCTTTCGGTCCCGATCGCGCGACACCGCAGCAATGACGCAATTGATCTCCCCACCAGCACAGAGGCGCTCTAGGCTCTTGCGTACCGCCCGGTCGCGCAGTGCGTGGACGGGCAGCGCACGCGCACCGACAAGCAGCGGTACTGGAGCGCCGCCCCTCAAGGGAGCGCCGCCGGGCAAGGAGGGCCGCATGACCGTACGGCGAGTAATGGGCATCGAGACGGAGTACGGGATCTCCGTCCCCGGCCACCCCAACGCCAATGCCATGCTCACCTCGTCCCAGATCGTCAACGCCTACGCAGCGGCGATGCACCGGGCGCGCCGCGCCCGCTGGGACTTCGAGGAGGAGAACCCGCTGCGGGACGCGCGAGGTTTCGACCTCGCCCGCGAGACCGCGGACTCCAGCCAGCTCACCGACGAGGACATCGGCCTCGCCAATGTCATCCTCACCAATGGGGCCCGCCTCTACGTCGACCACGCGCACCCGGAGTACAGCTCCCCGGAAGTCACCAATCCGAGGGACGCGGTCCTCTGGGACAAGGCCGGCGAACGCATCATGGCCGAGGCGGCCGAGCGCGCGGCCCAGCTCCCCGGCGCCCAGCCGATCCACCTCTACAAGAACAACACCGACAACAAGGGCGCCTCGTACGGCACGCACGAGAACTACCTGATGAAGCGGGAGACCCCGTTCTCCGACATCGTGCGCCACCTGACCCCGTTCTTCGTCTCCCGCCAGGTGGTCACCGGAGCGGGACGGGTGGGAATCGGCCAGGACGGCCACGAGCACGGCTTCCAGATCAGCCAGCGCGCCGATTACTTCGAGGTCGAGGTCGGGCTGGAGACCACGCTCAAGCGCCCCATCATCAATACCCGGGACGAACCCCACTCCGACGCGGAGAAGTACCGCCGGCTCCACGTGATCATCGGGGACGCGAACCTCTCGGAGATCTCCACCTACCTCAAGCTCGGTACCACCGCCCTGGTCCTCTCGATGATCGAGGACGGCTTCATCAACGTCGATCTCGCGGTCGACCAGCCGGTGCGCACCCTGCACCACGTCTCCCACGACCCGTCCCTGAAGCACCTCATCACGCTCCGCAGCGGCCGTACGCTCACCGCGGTGCAACTGCAGATGGAGTACTTCGAGCTGGGCCGCAAGTACGTAGAGGAGCGGTACGGGGCGGACGCCGACGAGCAGACCAAGGACGTGCTGATCCGCTGGGAGGACACCCTCAACCGGCTGGAGAACGATCCGATGAGCCTGTCCGGCGAGCTCGACTGGATCGCCAAGCGGGAGCTCATGGAGGGCTACCGTCGCCGCGACAGCCTGGACTGGGACGCGGCGCGCCTGCACCTGGTGGACCTCCAGTACGCCGACGTACGGGCCGAGAAGGGCCTGTACAACCGTCTGGCGGCCCGCGGGAAGATGAAGCGGCTCCTGGACGAGAACGAGGTCGAGCAGGCCCGTACGGGGCCTCCGGAGGACACCAGGGCCTATTTCCGCGGCCGCTGCCTGGAGCAGTACGCCGACGACGTGGCCGCGGCCTCCTGGGACTCGGTCATCTTCGATCTGCCGGGTCATGACTCATTGCAGCGGGTACCCACCCTGGAACCGCTGCGCGGCACCCGTAATCACGTCAAGGAGCTGCTGGACCGCTGCCGCACGGCGGAGGAGCTGGTCCAGTTCCTGTCGGGCGGCTGAAAGGGCCGGGATCGGGGAATCATCGGGATGACCCCCGGACGTTGAGAGAAAGTACCGGGCCGATGTCGTAGCCCGTGGGTAGGGTCTGATCAAGTGCTTCGAACCGAGCGGGGTGAGCTAGATGGCGACCAAGGACACCGGCGGCGGACAGCAGAAGGCGACGCGTTCCACCGAGGAGGTCGAGGAGCAGGCGCAGGACGCGCAGGTCTCCGAGGACCTCAAGGACCGCCAGGAGAAGCTGAGCGACGACGTCGACTCGGTTCTGGACGAGATCGATGATGTGCTCGAAGAGAACGCCGAGGATTTCGTGAGGTCATTCGTGCAAAAGGGTGGCCAGTAGTTCACGGGTGTGAACGCGGGGGAGTGGAGAGCGGCGCGCGCGGTACGGGCAGGGTCGGCCCGTACCGCGCGGGTGCAAACGGCACCGCGAGCCGTGCGGCCGCCCCCGCGGATCATGTGGATCACCGCCGCGGGACGGGTAGGGTCCGTGGCGTAACCGCATCAACTGCAATTCGGCCATCGGCAAGTTGGGAGACGATCCTGACGCCTTGCTCAGGGCCGTCGCTTACCTGGAGGGAAACGCGTGGAAGCCAACACTCGTAGCACCGGGCGTCTACCAGCTGCCTTCCTGACGCCGGGATCCTCTTCGTTCATGGATTTCCTGTCCGACCAGTCGCCCGGCATGCTCCCGGGCAACCGCAACCTGCCGCCCCTGCAGGGGGCCGTCGAGGCGCCGCACGGCACGACGATCGTCGCGGTGACGTTCGCCGGCGGTGTGGTGCTGGCCGGTGACCGGCGCGCGACCATGGGCAATGTGATCGCCCAGCGCGACATCGAGAAGGTGTTCCCGGCCGACGAGTACTCGGCGGTGGGCATCGCAGGCACGGCCGGACTGGCCGTGGAGATGGTCAAGCTCTTCCAGCTGGAGCTGGAGCACTTCGAGAAGGTCGAGGGCGCCCAGCTCTCCCTGGAGGGCAAGGCGAACCGCCTCTCCACCATGATCCGCAGCAACCTGGCGATGGCCATGCAGGGCCTGGCCGTCGTGCCGCTGTTCGCCGGCTTCGACGTGGACCGCGAGAAGGGCCGGATCTTCTCGTACGACGTCACCGGCGGCCGCTCCGAGGAGCACGGGTACGCGGCCACCGGCTCCGGGTCGGTCTTCGCCCGGAGCTCGATGAAGAAGCTCTACCACGGGGAGCTGACGGAGCAGGAGGCCCTCACCCTGGTCGTACAGGCGCTGTACGACGCCGCGGACGACGACTCGGCGACCGGCGGCCCCGATGTGGCCCGGCGGATCTACCCGATCGTCACGGTCATCACCGACGAAGGCTTCCGGAAGCTGGACGAGGCGGAGTCCTCCGAGATCGCCCGCTCGGTCCTGGAACGCCGGCTGGAACAGCCCGACGGCCCGCGCGCCGCGCTGCTCTGACCCCCGTTCCGCTGCTCCTTTGATGCTCTCGTCACTGACAGAAAGGGACGGATAACCGGTGTCGACGCCGTTCTATGTCTCACCTCAGCAGGCCATGGCCGACCGGGCGGAATACGCCCGGAAGGGCATCGCCCGTGGTCGCAGCCTGGTTGTGCTGCAGTACGCCGACGGCATTGTGTTCGTCGGCGAGAACCCGTCCCGCGCGCTGCACAAGTTCAGCGAGATCTACGACCGGATCGGCTTCGCCGCCGCCGGCAAGTACAACGAGTACGAGAATCTCCGCATCGGCGGAGTGCGCTACGCCGATCTGCGCGGATACACCTACGACCGTGACGATGTGACGGCCCGTGGGCTGGCCAACGTGTACGCGCAGACGCTCGGCACCATCTTCTCCAGTGCGGCCGAGAAGCCGTACGAGGTGGAGCTGGTGGTCGCCGAGGTGGGCACCGACCCGGACGGCGACCAGATCTACCGGCTGCCGCACGACGGCTCGATCGTCGACGAGCACGGCTCGGTGGCGGTCGGCGGCAACGCCGAGCAGATCAGCACCTTCCTGGACCAGCGGCACCGCGACGGGATGACGCTCGCCGAGGCGCTCAAGCTGGCGGTGCAGGCGCTGTCGCGCGATCCCAACGGCAGCGAGCGGGAGATCCCCGCCGAGCGGCTGGAGGTCGCAGTGCTGGACCGCACGCGGCCCCAGCAGCGGAAGTTCAAGCGGATCGTCGGCAGGCAGCTCGCGCGGCTGCTGGAGGCGGACGGCGGCTCCGCGCCGACGGACGCCCCGTCCGACACCGAGGAGGGCGAGGGCAACGAGTCCGCCGCGGCGGACCCGACCAAGTCCACCGACTCCGGCGGTGACGTGGAGTAGTCGGCCGAACGGCCTTCCACCGCTGTCGGCCGTGCCCCGGTCCGCCCTCCCGGCGGGCCGGGGCA
>NZ_JBCEWQ010000203.1:0-14055 GCF_038448545.1 Streptomyces sp. CLV115 | reverse complement strand
CGCCCGCGCTCCGCCCGCCCGCGCTCCGCCCGCCCGCGCTCCGCGCGCTTCCGCTCCCGGCGCGTCCGAATGGTTGTGCCAGAAGTTCTGTCAGTGCTAGCAATTCTGTCGACGATTCTGCTACCTTCGCTCTCGTTGCTAGCGGCGCTAGCAACGGTGGTTCGTGAAGCCGCCCCATGAACTCGGCCGGTGTGAAGCCGGCAGAAGCCAGGAGTCCTGCCATGACCGTCGCCGCGTACACGCTCGCCGTGGTGCTCGACCTGTTCGTCGTGTTCATCGGAGCCCGCTTCCTGCTCCAGCCCCTGCCCGCCGCCGCCGGATACGGCGTCGCCGCCAAGGAGGACGGGGATCGCGCGTACCTCACGGTCAAGGGGCTCAGGGACCTCACCTTCGGCCTGGTCGGCCTGGCGCTTCTCGCGTTCGTCGGCGCGCGGGCCGAGGCGTGGTTCATGCTGCTCGTGGCGTTGGCGCCGCTCGGCGACACGCTCATAGTGCTGCGCCACGGCGGGACGAAGGCGGTCGCGTACGGCATCCACTTCGCGACCGCCGTCGTGGTGCTCGTCAGTGCCGGCCTGCTGTTCGCCGTCTGAGAACCGAGGAGCCGAAATGTCGCTGATCGTTCCCGAGTTCGACGAGGCCGTCGTCGTCCGTTCCGCCGACGCCGAAGTGATCGGCCGCGCGCCCACCACCGTGCGGCTGCTCGCCGACAGCAGCGCGACCGGCGGCGCCCTGTCCACGCAGCGCGTCACGCTCGCCGCCGGCGCCGCCGGTGCCACCCCGCACCACCACGAGCGCAGCGCCGAGATGTTCTACGTGCTCGACGGCGCCGCCGAGTTCCTGGCGGGGGAGGAGGTCGTCACGGCCGGGCAGGGCGACCTCGTCGTGGTGCCGCCGCGCATGCCCCACGCGTTCGCCGCCGCCCCCGGCTGCGACACCGATCTGCTCATCGTCATCACGCCCGGCGTGGAACGCTTCGAGTACTTCCGCCACCTGCAGCGCATCGCGCTGGGCGAGCTGAGCCCCGAGTCGCTCCTGGAGGTGCAGGAGCGCTACGACAACCACTTCCTGAGCAGCCCGGTCTGGGAGAAAAGGCACTGAGGAGACCCTCCGGGGGAAACCGTTTAGGGGCCATGCCTCCGGGCCCCATAGGATTGGGGGGCCGGCGGCACATTTCCACCTGCCGCGCGACGCCTGGCTCGCACGCTCGCCGCGTTGCCGAATCGCCCACGTGGCCCCCGCCACGAGGGCGCTCCGGCGCTTTGCGATCGCACGCACCGGACGCCGCGCGGCCCGTCCTTCGGACGGACGGCGGAAATGTGCCTCCGGCCCGGCCAAAACCACACCAACCCCTGAGGATCGCTGCATGCCTGGCATCACGCGCGAGGAGGTCGCCCACCTCGCCCGGCTGGCGCGTCTGGAGCTGAAGGGCGAAGAGCTCGATCACTTCGCCGGTCAGCTCGACGACATCATCGGCGCGGTCGCCCGCGTCTCCGAGGTCGCCGACCAAGACGTACCGCCGACCTCCCACCCGCTGCCGCTGACCAACGTCATGCGCGCGGACGAGGTCCGTCCGTCGCTCACCCCCGCGCAGGCGCTCTCCGGCGCCCCGGCCCAGGAGCAGCAGCGTTTCAAGGTGCCGCAGATCCTGGGGGAGGACTAACAACCATGACGGACCACAGCATCATCATCAGGCTCACCGCAGCCGAGATCGCCGCGAAGATCGCTTCCGGCGAGCTCACGGCCGTCGAGGTCACCGAGGCCCACCTGGCCAGGATCGACGCGGTCGACGAGAAGGTCCACGCCTTCCTGCACGTCGACCGCGAGGGCGCGCTCGCGCAGGCCCGCGCCGTCGACGCCAAGAAGGCGGCCGGCGAGAAGCTCGGCCCGCTGGCCGGTGTCCCGCTCGCGCTGAAGGACATCTTCACCACGCAGGACATGCCGACCACCGTCGGCTCCAAGATCCTCGAAGGCTGGATCCCGCCGTACGACGCGACCCTCACCCGGAAGCTGAAGGCCGCCGACGTCGTCATCCTCGGCAAGACCAACATGGACGAGTTCGCCATGGGGTCCTCCACCGAGAACAGCGCCTACGGCCCGACCGGCAACCCGTGGGACCTCACCCGCATCCCCGGCGGCTCCGGCGGCGGCTCGTCCGCCGCGCTCGCCTCGTACGAGGCCCCGCTCGCCATCGGCACGGACACCGGCGGCTCCATCCGCCAGCCCGCCGCCGTCACCGGGACCGTCGGCGTCAAGCCCACCTACGGCGGCGTCTCCCGCTACGGCATGGTGGCCTTCTCCAGCTCCCTGGACCAGGGCGGGCCCTGTGCCCGTACCGTCCTGGACGCGGCACTGCTGCACGAGGTCATCGGCGGTCACGACCCGATGGACTCCACGTCCATCGACGCCCCGGTCCCGCCGGTCGTCGAGGCCGCGCGCAACGGCAGCGTCGAGGGCATGCGCGTCGGTGTCGTGAAGCAGTTCGCCGGTGAGGGCTACCAGGCCGGTGTCGTCCAGCGCTTCAACGAGTCGGTCGAGCTGCTCAAGTCGCTCGGCGCCACCGTCGTCGAGCTGGACTGCCCGTCCTTCGACCTGGCGCTCTCCGCGTACTACCTGATCGCGCCGTCCGAGTGCTCCTCCAACCTGGCCCGCTTCGACGCCATGCGCTACGGGCTGCGCGTCGGCGACGACGGCACGCGCTCCGCCGAGGACGTCACCGCGCTCACCCGCGAGGCCGGCTTCGGCGACGAGGTCAAGCGCCGCGTCATCCTCGGTACGTACGCCCTCAGCTCCGGCTACTACGACGCGTACTACGGCTCGGCGCAGAAGGTCCGCACCCTCATCACGCAGGACTTCGAGAAGGCCTTCGAGCAGGTGGACGTCATCGTCTCCCCGACGACGCCCACCACCGCCTTCCCGATCGGCGAGCGCGCCGACGACCCGATGGCGATGTACCTCGCGGACCTGTGCACCATCCCGACCAACCTCGCGGGCAACTCCGCCATGTCGCTGCCCTGCGGCCTGGCGCCCGAGGACGGCCTGCCGGTCGGGCTGCAGATCATCGCCCCCGCCATGAAGGACGACCGTCTCTACAAGGTCGGAGCCGCCGTCGAGGCCGCCTTCGTGGAAAAGTGGGGTCACCCGCTGCTGGAGGAGGCTCCGTCGTTGTGAGTGCACTGACCAAGGCCAAGGGCTTCAAGAAGTCCAAGACCGGCACGTACCTGTCCATCGGCACCACCGCCTTCGGGGCCGTCAGCGTGCTCAAGCAGGCCAAGAAGGCACGCCATGAGCACGACACGCTCCGACTGATCGACGCCGTTGTCTCCGCCGCCGCCATCGCCACCGGTGTCGCCCTGCTGCTGCGCGAACTCAAGCGCCTCGGCGACGACGACGTACTGCTGGGCTGAGAGGGAAGTTTCACCGTGACTGTCACCGACCTGGTGTCGTACGAGGACGCGCTCGCGTCCTACGACCCCGTCATGGGCCTGGAGGTCCATGTCGAGCTCGGCACCAAGACCAAGATGTTCTGCGGCTGCTCCACCGAGCTCAAGCAGGACGCCAACTCCCAGACCTGCCCGGTCTGCCTCGGCCTGCCCGGCGCCCTGCCGGTCGTCAACGAGATCGGCGTCGAGTCCGCCATCAAGATCGGCCTCGCGCTGAACTGCGAGATCGCCGAGTGGTGCCGCTTCGCCCGGAAGAACTACTTCTATCCGGACATGCCGAAGAACTTCCAGACCTCCCAGTACGACGAGCCGATCGCCTTCGACGGCTATCTGGACGTCCAGCTGGAGGACGGGGAGATCTTCCGGGTGCAGATCGAGCGCGCCCACATGGAGGAGGACACCGGCAAGTCGACCCACGTCGGCGGAGCCACCGGCCGTATCCACGGCGCGTCCCACTCCCTGCTCGACTACAACCGGGCCGGCATCCCGCTCATCGAGATCGTCACCAAGCCGATCGAGGGGGCGGGCGCCCCCCCCCCCCCCCCCCGCCCCCCCCCCCCCCCCCCCCCCCCCCCCCCGAGGTCGCCAAGGCGTACGTCGCCGAGCTCCGCGAGCTCATCAAGGCGCTCGGCGTCTCGGAGGCCCGCATGGAGATGGGCCAGATGCGCTGCGACGTCAACCTGTCGCTGCGCCCCAACGGCACCGAGACCTTCGGTACCCGCTCCGAGACGAAGAACGTGAACTCGCTGCGTTCCGTCGAGCGGGCCGCCCGGTTCGAGATCCAGCGCCACGCGGCCGTGCTGTCCTCCGGCGGCACGATCGTGCAGGAGACCCGGCACTTCCACGAGGAGGACGGCTCCACCACGGCCGGCCGCATCAAGGACAACGCCGAGGACTACCGCTACTTCCCCGAGCCGGACCTGGTGCCGGTCGCCCCGGCCCGCGAGTGGGTCGAGGAGCTGCGCAAGGGCCTCCCCGAGCTGCCCCGGCTGCGCCGGGCGCGGCTCAAGGAGGAGTGGGGCGTCTCCGAGCACGACATGCAGTCCATCCTCAACGCGGGCGCGGTCGACCTGATCGTCGCCACGACCGACGCGGGCGCCCCCTCGGACCAGGCCCGCAAGTGGTGGATGGGCGAGCTGGCCCGTAACGCCAACGAGACCGGCCGCGGCCTCGACGAGCTGCCGATCACCCCGGTGCAGGTCGCCAGGGTGGCCGAGCTCGTCACCTCGGGCGACCTCAACGACAAGCTGGCCCGCCAGGTCATCGAGGGCGTCCTCGCGGGCGAGGGCGACCCGGACGCCGTCGTCGAGAAGCGCGGCCTGAAGGTCGTCTCCGACGAGGGCGCGCTGTCCACCGCGGTCGACGAGGCCATCGCGGCCAACGCGGCCATCGCGGACAAGATCCGCGGCGGCAAGGTCGCGGCGGCGGGCGCGCTCGTCGGCGCGGTCATGAAGGCCACCCGCGGCCAGGCGGACGCGGCCCGGGTGCGCGAGCTGATCCTGGAGAAGCTCGGCGTCGAGGGCTGATCCCGGAGACGTCCGGCGTCGAGGGCCGACCCCTCTGCGCAGGCACGTTCCCCGAGGGGCGGCGCACCCGTGAGCCGGGTGCGCCGCCCCTTGGACTTTCCCGCACGACCTGTTGGACGTTCACCACCGAGCCGTACGGAATCCTTCCGCGCGCCACTTGGCTTGATTAGCTTCCCGGCTGTACGACAGGACTCGGGAGGCTCACTTGACCACGGACATTTCACGGCGACGGCTCTTCGCGCTGGGCGGCGGTGCACTCGGCGCCGCGGCGGCGGGGTCGCTGCTGCCGCCTTCGCTGCAGGCCGCGATCGCCGCGCAGCCGGCACACTCGGCGGGGTCCGGTGGCCGGGACGGGCTCGGCGCCATCAAGCACGTGGTGATCCTGATGCAGGAGAACCGTTCCTTCGACCACTACTTCGGGACGCTCCGGGGCGTACGCGGCTTCGGTGACCGCAACGCCGTCGAACTGCCCTCGGGCAAGCCGGTCTTCGAGCAGCCCGCGGCGCTCGGCTCCTCCGTGCTGCCGTTCCCGGTGCGCGACGCCGCCGAGACGCAGAAGAAGGACCTCCAGTACATCGGCGCGCTCGACCACTCCTGGAGCGGTGGCGGCAAGGCGTGGGCCGGCGGGTGGATGAACGGCTGGGTGAGCGCGAAGACGGCCGCCACCATGGCGTACTACGACCGCCGCGACATCCCGCTGCACTACGAACTGGCCGACACCTTCACGGTCTGCGACGCCTACCACTCCTCCATCCACTCCTCGACCAGCCCCAACCGCAACCACCTGTGGAGCGGGAAGACGGGCAACGAACCGAACGGCAGGCGGGCCGTCGGCAACGACGCGTACGACGAGGGCACCCACCCCGGCTACGACTGGGGCACGTACGCGGAGCGGCTGGAGAAGGCCGGGCGCAGCTGGCGCACGTACACCGAGTGGGAGAACTTCACCGACAACCAGATCGAGTTCTTCGCCACCTTCAAGGCGGTGGCCCGCAAGGCGCTGGCGAAGACCGGCGGCCACACCTTCATGGAGTCGTTCTACGCCGCGGTGCGGGACGCCGACGCCACGGAGCGGGAGCGGCTGTTCGGTCTGCTGGAGGAGGGTGTCGCCACCCTCGACAAGACCGAACGCAGCTTGTTCGAGCGGGCGTTGCGCCGGGTGGAGACGGGGACGCTGGCCGACGAGTTCGCCAAGGACGTCGCGGCGGGCACCCTGCCGGAGGTCTCGTACCTGGTGCCCTCCGCCGTCGATTCCGAGCACCCGAGCGTCTCCTCGCCGATCCACAGCGCGACGATCGTCTACAAGGTCCTGGACGCGCTGGGCAAGCACCCCGACGTGTGGCGGCACACCGCGGTCTTCATCAACTACGACGAGAACGACGGCTTCTTCGACCACGTGCCGCCGCCCGTCGCCCCGTCCGAGGTGACCGAGGAGCAGTGGGAGGGCAAGCCCACCGGTCTCGGCATGCGGGTCCCGATGCTCGTGGTGTCGCCGTGGACCATCGGCGGCTACGTCTGCTCCGAGGTCTTCGACCACACCTCCGTGGTCCGCTTCCTGGAGCGCTGGACCGGGGTGGAGGAACCGAACATCAGCGACTGGCGGCGCACCGTCACCGGCGACCTGACCTCCGCCTTCGACTTCTCGCGCACCCGCCGCCGGCCCGAGGTGGAACAGCCGGGCGCCATCCCGCCGTTCAGCGGCCGCTGGTCGCCGAAGCCGCCGGCCGTGCAGCAGATGCCGGTGCAGGAGCCCGGCGCCCGTCCGGCCCGCGCGCTGCCGTACCAGCCGGACGCGCAGGCGAAGGTGGTGAACGGCGCGGTGCGGGTGGCCCTCAGCAACACGGGGCGCTCGTCGGCGCACTTCGCGCTGTACCCGTACGCGGGTGAGTTCCCCGTACCGCAGCACCGGGACGTGAAGCGCACCGCGCAGTGGACGGTGCCCGTCACCGGCGAGGCCTACCGGTTCACGGTGACGGGGCCGAACGGCTTCCGCCGGGAGTTCGCCGGGCCCGTGAAGGGCGGCGCCTCGGCCGGGGCCGAGGTCGCCTCGCGGGTCGACGCCCACGAGCGCGACCTGCACCTCACGCTCCGCAACACCGGCCGGACCACGCTCACCTTCACGGTGCGGCCGCTCGGCTACGTCGACGAGGCGGACCTGCGGGACTGGACCCGGACCATCAAGGTCAAGCCGGGTCGCAGCCGCACGGTGGTCCACTCGGCGGCCGACGCGCACGGCTGGTACGACCTGGACGTCACCGTCGACGGGGACGACGCGTTCCGGCGCAGGCTGATGGGGCACATCGAGAACGGCCGGGCGAGCGTCTCGGGCTGACGGGCCGCCGGCATCCCGCCCGACGGTGCGGCGCCCCGCCGGAACCGCCATGGCGCGGCCCGCGTGTCCTTGATCATGAACGAACTGATCGAGAAATGGGACGCAGTGACGGCGGGCGCCGCCCCCGAGGAGGCGGACCCCGTCGTCCTGGAGTGCGCCCGCCTGCTCGCCGCCGAACCGGACGGCGAGCAGGCCGTCCTGCTGGTCTTCGGGCTGGTGAACATGGCGCAGTACGTCCTCGGGCGACGCGGCGCAGCCGTCGAGCGGGCCGTGGTGGACGCGCTCGGCGCCGCCGCCGAGGCCATGGACGAGCAGGTCCTCCGGGCCGGCGGGTGCGGGCACGAGACCCATCCGTACACCGACAGCCTGGAGGAGTGGGACACGGACGTGGACGGGCTGCTCGACGCGACGGACGTCGAGATTCCGTTCGACGAGTGGGACGCGGCCGAGGCATGCCCCCGCAATGCCGCCGGATGGGCGCGGACGGCCGCCGATGTGATCCTGCCGGGCAGCACGGACGGCATCCCCGAGATCGTCCCCGAGAGCCACCAGAGGTACATCCGCAGCCTGGACAGTGTGCTCAACGACTATCCGAACGGTGATCCGTTCTGGGACCTGGACATCCACGCCGGAACGCCCGGCGACCTCTCCCGGGCCGCTCTCGCCGGCTATGTCGTCGTCGCCCATGCGAACTGCTGGTACGCGGGGTCGGGCCGGATCAGACAGCGGTCACTGCTCGACGACATGATCGAGGGCCTGGAGTCCGTACTGCCGCGACTGCCGGACGAGGCCTGCGCGCACGAGGACGGCGAGCACCCGGCACTGCGCTCCGGCAGCGCCGAGCAGGCCTCCGAGGGCATCCACCTGCAGAGCCCCGGCGGCCGGGCCGTGCTGCGCGAGGAGCACGCGGACGGATACGGCGCCTCACTGGAGGCATGGACGTGCACCACCTTCCTGCGCGCCCTCGCCGTCGAGGCCCGCGATCATCTGCGCGAGGCGGTCGACCGGCTCTTCGGCACCCGCGAGACGGCACATCTGGACCAGGTGTACCTGCGCCCCGACGGACGGCTCGACATCGGGCCGCTGAGCGAGCGGCACGTCCCGTTCGAGGACGAGACGGCCTCCGAGGAGGCGGCGCTCTGGGCGGCCCGGCGGTACGAGCTGATCGGCCCGGACGGACCCGCGCCCGACCGGGCCGTCCTGCTGCTCCTGATGGGCGCGGCGGCCGATTCCCTGGAGCTGTCGTACGGAATCGCCCGCGAGATCCTCGGCATCCTCCGTACCGCTGCCACCACCCTGCCCGGCGGCGCGTGCGACCACGCGGACGGTCATGCGCCCCGCCATGAGCGCTCGTCCGACCGCATGGCACGCATCGCCCACCTCTACGCCCCGGACGCAGGCCCCGCCCCCGGCCAGGACTCCGGCCAGGGCTTCAGCGGCGAGGTTCTGACCTGCCCCGTCCATCTCGCGGAGGTCGTGACGAAGGGCATCGCAGAGATCGAGGAGCAGTTCGAGGAAGAGCTGGAGGCGGAGGAGGAACGACTGGCCGGGTGAGGCGGCCGGAGGCCGTCGCGGCACGGGCACGGTCATTTCTCCGGCCATTGTGAGTAAGGCCACGAAAGGGACAAAGGATCACCTTCGGCTGCCAGAGTGGCGGTTCTCAGGTCATGCGTTCTCTGCGGCTGATTCATGTGTTGTGCTGCCCAAGGACCACGAACCAGCAGGGAGCACGTCCGTTGGCTGCCATTGCCCGCTGGTGCATCAGGCACCGTCTCGTCGCCGTCCTCATCTGGCTGCTCACCCTCGGTGGCGCCGCCACCGCGGCCGGCTTCGCGGGCTCCGCGTACACCAACGACTACGAGGTGCCCGGCACGGAGTCCGGCCGGGCCGCCGAGCTCCTGCGGTCCGGCTTCACGGATCTCGGCGGCGACACCGACACCATCGTCTGGCACACCTCCGACTCCACCGTGCGGGCCGACGACGTCCGGCAGACGATGACCCGGACCCTGCACGCGGTCGAGGAACTGCCCGGGGTCGGCGCGGTCACCGGCCCGTACGGGGCCTCCGGCGCCGGGCAGATCAGCGCCGACGGACACACCGCCTACGCCACGGTCACCTTCGACCAGCAGGTCGAGGAGATCCCGGCCCAACAGGCCAGGGCCGTCGTCGACACCGCGAAGGCGGCCGCCGCCGACCATCTCCAGGTGGAGCTGGGCGGCCCGGCGGTCGCGCTCACCGAGGCACCCTCCGCCCACCTCAGCGAGGCCATCGGGGTCGTCGTCGCGGCGGTGGTCCTCTTCCTCGCCTTCGGCTCGCTCGCCGCCAGCATGCTGCCCATCGCCACCGCGCTGGTCTCCGTCGGCACCGCGTACGCGGGCACCGTGCTGCTCGGCCATGTGATGAACGTCGCCGACTTCGCCCCCATGCTGGGCATGCTGATCGGGCTCGGCGTCGGCATCGACTACGCGCTGTTCATCGTCACCAGACACCGCAGAGGGCTGCGCAGAGGCCTGTCGGTCGCCGAGGCGGCGCAGAACGCCGTCGCGACGACCGGCCGCGCCGTGGTCTTCGCCGGGGCCACCGTCTGCATCGCGCTGCTCGGCATGCTGATCCTGCGGCTCGGGTTCCTCAACGGCGTGGCCATCGCCGCCTCGCTCACCGTCGTCCTGACCGTGGCCGCCTCCGTCACCCTGCTCCCCGCCCTGCTGTCCCTCATCGGGATGCGGGCGCTGAGCCGGCGCGAGCGCCGACAGCTCGCCGAGCACGGCCCGCAGCCCGAACTGCCCACGGGCTTCGCCGCCCGCTGGTCCGCCTTCGTCGAACGCCACCCCAAGCTGCTCGGGGTGTGCGCCGCCGTGGTGATGCTGGTCCTCGCGCTGCCCACCTTCTCCCTGCACCTGGGCACCTCCGACCAGGGCAGCAACCCCGCCTCGTCGACCACCCGGCAGGCGTACGACCTGCTGGCCGACGGATTCGGCCCCGGCGTCAACGGGCCCCTGACCATCGCCGCGCAGCTGGACGGCGCGGACGACCGGCTCGCGATGGACGGCCTGCCCGCCACACTGCGGTCCACCGAGGGCGTGGCCTCGGTCGGCCCGGTCACGTACGACAACAGCGGTGACACGGCCTTCGTCACCGTGGTCCCGAAGTCGTCACCGCAGTCCCAGGAGACCAGTGAGCTCGTCGACCGGCTGCGCACCGACGTGCTGCCGAAGGCCGAGGAGAACAACTCGCTCCGGGCCCACGTAGGCGGAGTGACCGCAGGCTACGACGACTTCGCCCGGGTCATCATCGGCAAGCTCCCGCTCTTCGTCGGCGTGGTCATAGGGCTCGGCTGTCTGCTCCTGCTGCTGGCCTTCCGGTCGATCGGCATTCCGCTGAAGGCCGCGGTGATGAACGTGGCCGCCGTCGCCTCCTCGTTCGGGGTCGTCGTCGCGATCTTCCAGTGGGGCTGGGGGAGCGAGCTGCTGGGCCTGGGCAGTGCGGGGCCCATCGAACCGTTCCTGCCGGTGATCATGGTGTCGGTGCTCTTCGGGCTGTCCATGGACTACCAGGTGTTCCTGGTGGGGCGGATGTACGAGGAGTGGCTGGAGACCCGTGACAACCGGCGGGCCGTCCGGGTGGGCCTCGCCGAGACCGGGCGGGTGATCAACTCCGCGGCCGTGATCATGATTGCGGTCTTCCTGGCGTTTGTCCTCAGCGGGGACCGGGTCATCGCGATGTTCGGCATCGCGCTCGCCGCGGCCGTCCTGCTGGACGCCTTCGTCCTGCGTACGCTGCTGGTCCCCGCGCTGATGCATCTGCTCGGCGGGGCGAACTGGTGGCTGCCGCGCCGGCTGGACCGGCTGCTGCCGCGGATCAGCATCGAGCCGCCCGAGCAGGGTCTGCCGCATGCGAAGATCCCGCAGGCGGCGCAGCCCGCGCAGTTGGTGGAAGCGGTCCGAGAAGGAGCATGATGTTCGCGATATCCCTGGGTGACGACGGAGCGGAACTGCGTCCGCTGGAGATCTGGCAGGCGCAGGAGTTCCTCGACCACATGGACCGGGCCCGCGCGCTCGTCGATCCGTGGATCCCCTTCGCCTCCTTCGCCACCGACCTCGACTCGGCGCGGGAACTGCTGCGGCGGTACGCGGAGAAGCAGGCGGCGGACACCGGGCGGATCTACGGCATCTGGCTCGACGGCACGCTCGTCGGCGGTGTCATGTTCCGGATCTTCGACGCGGAGTCGGGGAACTGCGAGCTCGGCTGCTGGCTGGAGCCGGCGGGCGAGGGGCGCGGGCTGATCACCCGGGCGGCCCGCAGACTGATCGACTGGGCGTTCCGGGAGCGCGGCATGCACCGGGTGGAGTGGGACGCCTCCGCCGCGAACACCGCCAGCATCGCCGTGGCCGAGCGGCTGGGCATGACGCGCGACGGGGTGCTGCGCGAGAACTACCTGTACCGCGGCGAGCGGCACGACTCGGAGATCTGGTCGGTGCTGGCCCGGGAGTGGCCGGCGCAGGAGTCCTGAGCCGGCCACTGCACCCCGGGAGTCCCGGGACCGGCCCCCCTGCACGCCGGGAGTCCCGGGACCGGCCCCCTACACGCCGGGACCGAACCGGGCCGGTGCGTACTTGCTCTGGTGCTCGCGGTACGAGCGGGCGAGGTGGTGCTGGAGGCGGATGTGGCGGAACTGGTACACCGCGCCGGTCTGGCGAAGGACGCCCCGGCGGTACGCGTCGTCCAGGAAGGCCACCGTGTCCCAGGGCAGCTTGCCGGTCAGCGGCAGCCAGACCCGCGACAGGACCAGCCACCGCCCCCAGGCGGTGAACGAGAGCGCGTACGAGCACGCGCCGCCGAGCCCGCCGACGCCGCCGATGGCCAGCCCGTCCGGCAGCCGCCAGACCAGCGTTCCCAGCAGCCCCTGGAGCAGATCGGTGATCAGGAATCCGCCCAGCGTGATCGCGAGGGTGAGCATCGGCACCAGGACGAGGATCTGCCGGGCCACCGTCGCGCGGTTCGAGGCCAGCAGGCCGACCGGGGTGGCCGCCGATGTGACGTCCAGCGGCGCTTCGAACGCGGCCATGAGCCCGAAGACGAGCCCGGCACCCGCCCCGAAGATCAGCCCGAGGACCAGCATGTTGATCAGCGTGCCCTTGATCACCAGTTCGTTCGCGAGCGGAACCCCGTAGTACAGCCAGCGCTGGAGGGCGAGGGCGGACGCGCACCCGACGCCCATCACGAATCCGCCCGGCAGAACGGCACCGAACCGGGCGATGAACGTGCGGACCGGTCTGCGGCCGATCCCGGTGCCCGCACCGGGCAGCCGCAGCCGCAGCCGCACATGGGCCGGTTCGAAGGCCGCGGTGCCGAACCGGGCCAGGATCGCGTGGACGGACCCGAAGGCGAGGCCCGCGGCGGCCCCCAGCGAACCGCCCAGCAGAAGGGCCTCGCCGATGGGGAACGGCAGATTGACCAGATTGACGAACCACTGGGCGAAGGCGACGCAGAGTGCCGAGGCCACCACCACCGACAGCAGACGCGTGGACAGCCGCAGCGAATCGCCGATCCGCCACCAGGCGAGGTCCTGCTGGTCGCGGTCGAGCCGGGCCAGATGGTGGGCGAGATAGCCGAGCCAGTGCTCGGCGCGCTCCGGATCCCGGTGCCGCTCCGGGCCGCCCACGGCGCTCCGCTCGGCGACCCGGCGGCGGTAGACGGTCGGTACGAAGCCGGCCAGCAGGTGTTCCTCCAGGGAGTTCTCGTCGGGGAACCGCTCGGTGTCCAGCAGCTCGGCCGGATCCCTGCCGGGTGTCTCGCTGTACATCGTCCGCGCCAGGATGATCATGAGCGGGGTGCTCAGAACCCTGGCCAGGGGGGTGTCCGCGCCGCTCTCCGCGGTGGACAGCCGCGCCAGGACGGGGCTCCAGACCGCCTCGCTCCCGCTGTCGCCGCGGGGGACCGGGCGGGCCGTCCGGGGCAGGTAGTCGTCGAGGTCGTCGAGGGTGAGGTCGGTGAGTTCCAGCCCGGCGGCCCACACCAGCGGGGTGCGGGTCTCCTCGACCGCCTCGGCGAACTCGCCGCGCCGGCTGGTCAGGACGAGCGGCAGCGAGGTGGCGTTCAGTGTCTCCAGCGCGGTGCTCCGCAGACCTTCCGCGATCTCGTCGAAGCCGTCCAGGACCGGCAGTACGAGATCGGCGTCGACCAGCGCGGCGGCCAGCGTCGACCCGCCGGGGGCCCTGCGGGTGAGGTGGGGATGGTCGCGGACCAGGAGGTCGATCAGCCAGTCCCGTAACGCGATGGCCGTGGGATCCCAGGACCCGAGGCTGAAGATCACCGGCACCCGGTCGTGCGGCTCCCGGGCCTCCAACTGGTCCAGGACGAATCTGATCGTCAGGATCGACTTGCCGGATCCGGCCCGGCCCAGCACCACCAGCCGCCCGGACAGAACCCGCCGGTAGACCTCGGCCACGCTGCCCAGATCGCCGCTCAGGTCCATTTCCCGCGAAGCCGCACCGGGCGGCAGGCGCTGGATGTTCTCCGAATGGTCGGTCAGGGATGCCGGGGCGTCCCGCCAGCGCACGGGAAGCGGAAAGGGGTCGTGGACCCGGCGGTGTTCCTCCTCGCGCTGCCAGCGACGCCGGATCTCCTTCGCCAATTCCGTCGCGGCAGCTGCGAGTTCACTGGAGATCGGGTGCGCAGGACGGGGTCCGTCCGCCTTCGGCCGGTAATTCTGCGCGGGAATCGACGGGGGAGCGGGGGTGGGCCCGGAATTCGGATC
>NZ_JBCEWQ010000202.1:0-14066 GCF_038448545.1 Streptomyces sp. CLV115 | reverse complement strand
GGACGGTCAGGGGCGGGCGGGCAGGACCACGGTCTCGGCCGCGTCGAAGCCGGCCCCGACCGTCGCACCCTCCTCGGGGACGTCCCGCAGCGAGCACTCCGCCTCCAGCTCCGGACCGTCCCGAGGCACCAGCCGCACGGCGACGTGATCGCCCCGGAACGTACGCGTCCCGACCACACAGCGCAGCCCCTGGTCCGGGGCGCCGATCCGGACCCCGGCAGGGCGCACCAGCAGATCGCACGCCCCCTGCGGCGAGCCCCCGGGCACCGGCACCTCGCCCCACACCGTGTCGGCGACGGTGCCGCTCACCGTCGCCCCGACCACGTTGTCGAAGCCGAGGAACCGGGCGACGAAGGCGGAGGCGGGCCGCTGCCAGACCTCCAGCGGGGTGCCCACCTGGGCGATCCGACCGTCCCGCATCACCACCACCCGGTCGGCCAGCGCGAACGCCTCGCCCTGGTCGTGGGTGACGGCGAGCACCGTGGTGCCCAAGCGCCCGAAGAGCGTGCGCAGTTCGACGACGAGCCGCTCGCGCAGCCCGCGGTCGAGCTGGCCGAGCGGCTCGTCCAGCATCAGCAGCTTGGGGCTCGGGGCGAGGGCCCGGGCGAGAGCGACGCGCTGCTGCTCACCGCCGGACAGGGCGGCGACGGCGCGGCGTTCGGCGCCGGGCAGGCCCACCATGTCGAGAAGTTCGCCGACCCTGTGCTCCTGGTCGCGGTGCGACACCCCGCGCATCCGCAGCCCGAAGGCCACGTTGGCGCCGACATCGCGGTGCGGGAAGAGCTGGTGGTCCTGGAACATCAGGCCGAGTCCGCGCCGGTGCACCGGCACGCCGGCCTGGTCCGCGCCGTCCAGCAGCACCCGGCCGCCGTCCGGCGGGTGCAGTCCGGCGACCACCCGCAGCAGGGTGGACTTGCCGCTTCCGCTCGGCCCGAGCACGCACACGATCTCGTGCTCGGCGACCTTCAGGTCCACCGCGTCGAGTGCCGCCCGCTCGCCGAAGCGAACCGTGGCCGATTCCAGTGTCAGCATTTCTAGAACTCCCCGGACCGGTCCGTGCGGATACGTTCGAGCAGCAGCAGCGATACGGCGCAGACCACCATCAGGATGGTGCTCAGGGCCATCGCCTGGCCGTAGTTGAGCTCCCCGGCCCGACCCAGCAGCCGGGCCACGGCGACCGGCAGCGTCGGGCGGTCGGGCCGGGCGATGAACACCGTCGCACCGAACTCACCGAGCGAGACGGCGAACGCGAAACCGGCCGCGACCAGCAACGCCCGCCGCACCAGCGGCAGATCGACCTCCCGCCAGGCCCGCAGCGGCGAGGCGCCGAGCACCGCGGCCGCTTCCCTGAGCCGCCCGTCCACGGCGCGCAGGACGGGCAGCATGGTCCGTACGACGAAGGGCACACCGACCAGCGCCTGGGCGAGCGGCACCAGGATCCAGGAGGTCCGCAGGTCCAGCGGCGGCTTGTCCAGGGTGATCAGGAAGCCGAAGCCGACGGTGACCGCGGACACCCCGAGCGGCAGCATCAGCAGCGCGTCGAAACCGCGCACCAGCCGCCCGGCGCGCCGGGTCAGCGCCGCGGCGGCGAGCCCGCCGACGACCAGCGCGATGACCGTCGCGACCAGCGCGTACTGCAGGGAGTTCCAGATCGCTTCGAGCGGCGCGACCAGGAACGTACCGCCGCCCGCGTCCACGGATCCCAGCGCACGGTAGAAGTCGAGACCGTGGCCGCCGGTGGTGTCCACGGAGCGCTCGACCAGCACCCCGAGCGGCAGCAGGATCAGCAGCAACACCGTCAGCAGCACTCCGCCGAGCAGCGCCCACTGCCCGGCGCCGCGCGGCCTGCGGGCGGTCTGCGCGGGATCGACCAGCTTCAGCGCGGTCTCCCTGCGCCGTACGGTCCAGGCGTGCACGGCGAGGATCGCGCCGACCGCCGCGAACTGCACCAGCGTCAGCACGGCGGCCGTCGGCAGGGCGAGCAGCTGCGCGGTCTGCCGGTAGATCTCCACTTCAAGGGTGGCGTAGCCGGGACCGCCGAGGATCTGCACGACCCCGAAGGAGGTGAAGGTGAAGAGGAAGACCATCAGCGCGGCGGCGGCCACGGCGGGTGCCAGGGCCGGCAGGGTGACCCGCCGCCAGGCGGCGAACCGTCCCGCGCCGAGCACCCTGGCGGCCTCCTCCTGCCGGGGGTCGAGCTGGGACCACAGGCCGCCGACCGTCCGGACGACCACCGCGTAGTTGAAGAAGACGTGGGCGAGCAGGATCGCCCAGACCGTGGTGTCGAGCCGTATGCCCCAGAGTTCGTCGAGGAATCCGCCGCGTCCCAGCAGCGCCAGGAAGGCCGTCCCGACGACCACGGTCGGCAGGACGAACGGCACCGTGACGACCGCCCGCAGCAGTTGCTTGCCGGGGAAGTCGAAGCGGGCGAAGACATACGCCCCGGGCAGCGCGATCAGCAGGGTCAGCGCGGTCGAGGCGAGCGCCTGCCAGGTGGTGAACCAGAGGACGTCGCGGATGTCCGGCCGGGCCAGCACCTCGCCGATCCGGCCGAACTGCCAGACGCCGTCCACCTTCAGGCCGCGGCCGACGATCGCGGCGACCGGGTAGGCGAAGAACAGCGCGAAGAACGCGACGGGCACGGCCATCAGGCCGAGCCGCATCGCGCTCCCGCGCCGGGCCTTCGCACGGGCGGGCCCCGCCGCGCGGGTGCGCCTTCCCGGGCCGCCCGTCCCGCCCGCGTCCGTTCCGCGTACGGGGCTCCTGGCTACTTCACTACGAGCGAGGACCACGACTGGACCCACTGCTCACGGTTCTTGGCGATCTTCTCCGGGGCCACGGTCGCCGGCGCGTCCACCGTCGCACCGAACTTAGTAAAGAGCTCCGGCAGCGCCGCGTCCTTGACGACCGGGTTGACGAACATGTTGAGCGGCATGTCCTCCTGGAACTTCTTGCTGATCAGGAAGTCCAGCAGGGCCTTGCCGCCCGCCTCGTTCTTCGCGCCGTTCAGCAGACCGGCGAACTCGATCTGCCGGAAGCAGGTCCCGGTGGCGACGCCGGTCGGGGCCTTCGCAGGCTGCGGCTTCGCGTACAGCACCTCGACGGGCGGGCTGGAGGCGTACGAGACGACGAGCGGCCGGTCCGCCTTGGCCTTCTGCCCGCCGGCCGATCCGGAGAACTCCTCGTTGTAGGCCTGCTCCCAGCCGTCGACGACCTTGACGCCGTTGCGCTCCAGCTTCTTCCAGTAGTCCTGGTAGCCCTTCTCGCCGTAGGTGGCGACGGTGCCGAGGAGGAAGCCGAGGCCGGGCGACGAGGTCCCGGCGTTCTCGGTGACGAGCAGGTCCTTGTACGCCGGCTTCGCCAGGTCGTCGAAGGACTGCGGCGGTGCGAGCTTCTTGTCCGCGAAGTACTTCTTGTCATAGTTCACGCAGATGTCGCCGGTGTCGACCGGGGTGACCCGGTGCTTGTCGGCGTCGAGCCGGGTGTCCGCCGCGACCCGGTCGATGCCCTTCGCCCGGTACGGCGTGAAGAGGCCGCTGTCGAGGGCACGGGAGAGCAGGGTGTTGTCGACGCCGAAGAACACGTCGCCGCGCGGTGAGCCCTTGGTCAGGATCTCCTGGTTGAGCGCGACCCCCGCGTCGCCGCTCTTGAGCACCTTGACGGTGTAGCCGGTCTCCTCAGTGAACTCCTTCAGCACGTCCTTGGAAGCGTTGAAGGAGTCGTGGCTGACGAGGGTCACGGTCTTGGAGGCCGAGCCCTTCGTGCCGCCGGAACCGCCGGCCGATTCGTCGGAGCTCCCGCAGCCGGCGAGTGCGGTGACGCCGAGCGCGGCTGCGACGGCCGACGCCGCGAGCTGCCTGGTCCTGCGTGTGGTGGTCATTGTGGATTCCTCCTGGGTTTTGGCCAGGAAGAGACGCGGCCCTGCCCGCGGGAAGCGGGCAGGGCGCAACAGCATGAGTTGATGACCGAACTTCCTACCCGGAATGACCCGGGCGAGGTTCAGAGGGTCTGCGGCCGACCTGTACTCGGTGCCGCACTCTCAGCGCTGTGGCGCTCCCCTGTCGGAATATGAAGTTGATTTCGGGCCCAGATTACACGGGCCCTTTCCGGCTCAGCGCTCGGCTGCCGCCAACTGCCCGCAGGCCCCGTCGATCTCCTGACCGCGGGTGTCCCGCACGGTGACCGGCACCCCGTGGGCGGCGATCGCCTCGACGAACGCCTTCTCGTCCTCGGGCCGCGAGGCGGTCCACTTGGAACCGGGCGTGGGGTTCAGCGGGATCAGGTTGACGTGCACCCGCTTGCCCTTGAGGAGCCGGCCGAGCCGGTCCCCGCGCCACGCCTGGTCGTTGATGTCGCGGATCAGCGCGTACTCGATGGAGATGCGACGGCCGGACTTCTCCGCGTACTCCCACGCGGCGTCCAGCACCTCGCCGACCTTCCAGCGCGTGTTCACGGGGACGAGGGTGTCGCGCAGCTCGTCGTCCGGCGCGTGCAGCGAGACGGCGAGGCGGCACTTGAAGCCCTCGTCCGCGAAGCGGAGCATCGCGGGCACCAGGCCCACGGTGGAGACCGTGATCCCGCGCTGCGAGAGCCCCAGCCCGTCGGGCTCCGGGTCGGTGAGCCGGCGGATCGCGCCGACCACCCGGTTGTAGTTGGCGAGCGGCTCGCCCATGCCCATGAAGACGATGTTGGAGAGCCGCGCCGGACCGCCGGGGACCTCTCCGTCGCGCAGCGCCCGCATGCCGTCCACGATCTGGTGGACGATCTCGGCGGTCGACAGGTTGCGGTCGAGTCCGGCCTGTCCCGTGGCACAGAACGGGCAGTTCATCCCGCAGCCGGCCTGTGAGGAGATGCACATCGTGACCCGCTCCGGGTAGCGCATCAGAACGGACTCGACGAGCGTCCCGTCGTGCAGCTTCCACAGGGTCTTGCGCGTGGTGTCGTCGTCGCAGCTGATGTGGCGGACCACCGACATCAGGTCGGGGAACATCGCCTCGGCGAGCTTGGTCCGCGATCCGGCCGGGATGTTGGTCCATTCCGCCGGGTCGTGCGCGTACCGCGCGAAGTAGTGCTGCGAGAGCTGCTGGGCGCGGAACGGCTTCTCGCCGATCGCTGCGACGGCTTCCTTGCGCTCGGCGGGCGTGAGGTCGGCGAGATGCCGCGGCGGCTTCTTGGCTCCGCGGGGCGCGACGAAAGTGAGTTCTCCTGGCTTAGGCATGGTCCATCCAGTGTCGCAGACAGAACAGTGCGGGCCCGCCGTCCTGTGGACAGCGGGCCCTCACTCGTAAAGTCCCAGCTCAGGACCCTCTTCTCAGGTGGAGCCGACGAACAGCACCAGCAGCAGCCAGACCACCGGGGCGGTCGGCAGCAGCGAGTCGAGCCGGTCCATGATGCCGCCGTGCCCCGGCAGCAGCGTGCCCATGTCCTTGATCCCGAGGTCCCGCTTGATCATCGATTCGCCCAGGTCACCGAGGGTGGCGCTGGCCGCGACCGCGAGCCCGAGCAGCAGCCCCTGCCACCAGGAGCCGCCGTCGATCAGGAACTGCATGCACAGCGCACCGGCGACCATCGCGAAGGCGACGGCCCCGAACAGACCCTCCCGGGTCTTTCCGGGGCTGATGCGCGGTGCCAGCTTGTGCTTCCCGAAGCGCCAGCCGACGGCGTACGCACCCGTGTCGCTGACCACGGTCAGCAGCAGGAAGGTGAGCACCCGCTGCGGCCCGTCGTCGGCGGTCAGGAGCATGGCGACGAACGTGGCGAGGAACGGCACGTAGAACACCGCGAACACACCGGCCGTGACGTCCTTGAGGTAGTCCTCGGGCGGTTCGGTCATCCGCCAGACGAGCACCGCCAGCGCGGTCAGCGCCGTCGCCGCCCAGGCGCCTTCGGCACCCCATACGTAACCGGCGACGACCATCGCCGCGCCGCCCACCGCCAGCGGGACGAGCGGCGCCTTGATGCCCTTGCGCTCCTGGAGCCGCGAGGTGAGCTCCCAGAGGCCCACGACGACGGCGACCACGACCACGCCGACGAAGACGTCCTTGACGATGAACAGCGAGGCGACGATGAGGGCGCCGAGCCCCACACCGACCCCTATGGCGGCTCGCAGGTCACGGCCCGCACGTTTCTTCTGCGGGGGCGGCGGCGCGGTGGACATGGGCTCCTGCGGCTTCTCGTCACGGAACAGGGGGCCGCCGCTCAGGCGTCCGGCCCCCTGGTCCCGGTCATCACGGTCGTCAGCGTCTCTACCTGCGTCGGGAACGTCCGGCACGATGGGCATGGGCCGAGTCTGCTGGGCGTCATACACATCGTATGCAGGACCCGCCGGGGCCGCCTGCATCTCGGGCGCACCCCAGCGACCGGCTCCCTGCGGGGCGCCCCAGGAAGAGTCGTTCATCAGACTTCGAGCAGCTCGGCTTCCTTGTGCTTCAGCAGCTCGTCGACCTGCGCGACGTACTTCGCGGTGGTGTCGTCGAGCTCCTTCTCGGCGCGGCGCACCTCGTCCTCGCCCGACTCCTTGTCCTTGACCAGCTTGTCGAGGGTCTCCTTGGCCTTGCGGCGCACCGCGCGGATGGAGATCTTGGAGTCCTCGGCCTTGCTCTTGGCGACCTTGATGTAGTCGCGGCGGCGCTCCTCGGTGAGCTCCGGGAAGGTCACCCGGATGATATTGCCGTCGTTGCTCGGGTTGACGCCGAGGTCCGAGTCGCGGATGGCCTGCTCGATGTTGCGCAGCGCGGTCTTGTCGAACGGCGTCACGACGGCCATGCGCGGCTCGGGCACCGAGAACGAGGCGAGCTGGTTGATCGGGGTCAGCGCGCCGTAGTAGTCGGCGACGATCTTGTTGAACATCGCCGGGTGCGCACGGCCGGTACGGATCGCGGCGAAGTCCTCTTTCGCGACGACTACGGCCTTCTCCATCTTCTCCTCGGCTTCGAGGAGGGTTTCTTCGATCACCACGTGCTCCTGCGTGTCTTGAGTGGCCCGTCGTGCCGGGGCCCGGCGGGTCCTGCGTCGCGTCCTCACCTGCACGGTGTCCGACCGGCAGGCCGTTGTCCATCCTTCGGGGCCGGTCCCGGGGATCCCCCGGGGGCCCGGACCTCCCCGTCGTACTCCGGGAAGGTCCCCCGGTCCTCAGGCCCGGGTGCTCCGGTCACTCACGAGCGTGCCGATCTTCTCACCCTTGACCGCGCGGGCGATATTGCCGGTCGCGGTCAGCTCGAAGACGAGGATCGGAAGGTCGTTGTCACGGCAGAGCGTGATGGCGGTGGCGTCGGCGACCTTGAGATCGCGGGCGAGAACCTCGCTGTACTCGAGCGCGTCGAACTTCACCGCGTCGGGGTTGCTCTTCGGGTCGGAGTCGTAGACCCCGTCCACCCCGTTCTTGCCCATCAGGAGAGCCTCGGCGTCGATCTCCAGGGCGCGCTGGGCGGCAGTGGTGTCGGTGGAGAAGTACGGCATCCCCATGCCGGCGCCGAAGATGACGACGCGGCCCTTCTCCAGGTGGCGCACGGCGCGCAGCGGGATGTACGGCTCCGCGACCTGCCCCATGGTGATGGCGGTCTGGACGCGGGAGTCGATGCCTTCCTTCTCCAGGAAGTCCTGGAGCGCCAGGCAGTTCATGACCGTGCCGAGCATGCCCATGTAGTCGGACCGGGCCCGGTCCATGCCGCGCTGCTGGAGCTCGGCGCCGCGGAAGAAGTTGCCGCCGCCGATGACGATCGCGATTTCCGCGCCGTCACGGACGACCGCCGCGATTTCCCGGGCGATGGCGTGTACGACGTCGGGGTCGACACCGAGACCCCCGCCGCCGGCGAACGCCTCTCCGGACAGCTTCAGCATGAAGCGTCCGGCCACCTTGCCGTCGTCGCGCTTGTGGTCACCTTTTGCGGCGTCCGCGCCCTTGTTCATGGAGATTCTCCTCGTGCACATACGAAGAAGGCCATTGCCGGTGGGTCTGGTGTCCCTCAGCGGCAATGGCCTCCTCGTCAGATCTGCGGTCGTACGGCGTGAGTGCGGCCGACGACTGCACCAGACCCTATCGGGGTCCACCGTGTTTCGCGGACGGACTCAGATGCCGACCTTGATGCGCGAGAAGCGCTTCAGGGTGACACCGGCCTCGTCCAGGACCTTCTGGACGGACTTCTTGTTGTCCAGCGCGTACGGCTGGCCGAGGAGGGTGGCCTCCTTGAAGAAGCCGTTGACGCGACCCTCGACGATCTTCGGGAGCGCGGCCTCGGGCTTGCCCTCGGCGCGTGTGGTCTCCTCGGCGACGCGGCGCTCGGCCTCGACGACCTCGGCCGGGACGTCCTCGCGGGACAGGTACTTCGGGGCGAACGCGGCGATGTGCTGCGCGATGCCCTTGGCCAGCTCGGCGTCGGCCTTGTCCAGCTCGACCAGAACACCGATCTGCGGCGGCAGGTCGGGCATGGTGCGGTGCATGTACGCGGAGACGAACGCGCCGGAGAACTGCGCGAAGCGGTCCAGGACGATCTTCTCGCCGAGGTTGGCGTTGGCCTCGTCGACGTACGCCTGGACGGTCTTGCCGGCCTCGATCTCGGAGGCGAGCAGCGCCTGGATGTCGGCCGGGGAGGTGGCGGCGACGTGGGCGGCGAGGGTGTTCGCGACGTCCTGGAACTTCTCGCCCTTGGCGACGAAGTCCGTCTCGCACTTCAGCTCCAGCAGAACGCCGGACGTCTGGTCCTCGGAGATGAGGGAGACGACGGCACCGTTCTCGGCAGAGCGGCCCTCGCGCTTGGCGACGCCCTTCTGACCCTTGATACGGAGCGCCTCGACGGCCTTGTCGACGTTGCCGTCGGCCTCGTCGAGGGCCTTCTTGCAGTCCATCATGCCGGCGCCGGTCAGCTCGCGGAGCTTCTTGACGTCAGCGGCGGTGTAGTTCGCCATGAGTCTGTATTTCTCTCTCGAAGTCTGAAAGATCTACGGGTGAACGGCGGGGGCGGTGCTTGTGGCACCGGCCCCCGCCGTCGTCAGCCGTGACGGGTGTCAGGCCTGCTCGGCGTCCGCGGCCGGGGCCTCGGCAGCGGGGGCCTCGGCAGCGGGGGCCTCGGCAGCCTCGGCGTCCGCGACCTTCTCGGTCTCGGCGGAGGTCTGAACCTCGGCGTCGGCCTTCTTGTCGCCCTCAAGCAGGTCGCGCTCCCACTCGGCGAGCGGCTCGCCGGCGGCCTTCTCGCCCGGCTTCGAGTCACCGGTGGCGGCACCGGAACGGGCGATGAGGCCCTCGGCGACGGCGTCGGCGATCACACGGGTGAGCAGGGTGACGGAGCGGATCGCGTCGTCGTTGCCCGGAATCTTGTAGTCGACCTCGTCGGGGTCGCAGTTGGTGTCGAGGATCGCGACGACCGGGATGTGGAGCTTGCGCGCCTCACCGACGGCGATGTGCTCCTTCTTGGTGTCGACGATCCAGACGGCGCTCGGCACCTTCTGCATCTCGCGGATACCACCGAGGGTCTTCTCCAGCTTGGCCTTCTCGCGGGAGAGAACCAGGAGCTCCTTCTTGGTGAGGCCGGAGGCGGCCACGTCCTCGAAGTCGATGAGCTCAAGCTCCTTCAGACGCTGAAGGCGCTTGTAGACGGTGGAGAAGTTGGTGAGCATGCCGCCGAGCCAACGCTGGTTGACGTACGGCATGCCGACGCGCGTCGCCTGCTCGGCGATGGCCTCCTGGGCCTGCTTCTTCGTACCCACGAACATGATGGAGCCGCCGTGGGCGACGGTCTCCTTGACGAACTCGTAGGCGCGGTCGATGTACGACAGCGACTGGAGCAGGTCGATGATGTAGATGCCGTTGCGCTCGGTGAAGATGAAGCGCTTCATCTTCGGGTTCCAGCGACGGGTCTGGTGACCGAAGTGGACGCCGCTTTCCAGCAGCTCCCGCATCGTGACGACGGCCATGGCCGTACTCCTTGAGGTGCTCGGTTGTCGCGACCGCAGGATTGCTGTCGCGCCTGACGCCCCGACGCGCCGTGCCACGAGGGACCGAGGAGCGCGGCCACCGTCCGCGAAGAGGGAGGTGGCGGGGCGTGCGAAGTCGACCCGGTGACCCGGATCGCCATAGGAAGTGTACGGGACGGCCCGGGTGCCGGGTGACGGCGCTGTCCACAACCCGCTGGTTGTCCACAGTTCCGGTTCATGATCCCCGCGGATCGGGGCGCTGCGGGACCGTTCTGCCATGCGATGCACACCTGATCCGACCGTCCCGACCGACCCGACCGACCTGGTGGTTCCGGGCGCGGGCACCTGCCGCCCGAGGTCCGTGCCTCGGGTGCGGGAGGCGCTCGTGGTGGTGTTGGCGGCCCTGCTGGCGGTGGGGTGCGGCACAGCGGTCGGCGCCGCAGCCGCGGCCGGCGCTCCGATGCCCACGCCCCCGCCCGTTTCCATGCCCACTCCTCCCATGCCCGTTCCCTCCCCGGCACCCGAGCCGGGCGCGGAGACAGGGACGGAGCCGGGCCCCGAGCCGGGTGCGGAGACAAGGACGGAGCCGGGCACGGACGGCGACCGCGGTTCGGGCCCCGGGCCGGACGGCGACCGGAGCTGGCCGCTTGCCGGTCGGCCCGCGGTCCTGCGGAACTGGGAGCCCCCTGCCGGTCCCTACGCGCGTGGCCACCGCGGGGTCGACCTGGCCGCTGAGCCGGGTGCGGCGGTGCTCGCCGCCGCCTCGGGCCGGGTCTCGTTCGCGGGGCGGGTGGCAAAACGCGGGGTGCTGGCGATCGAGGTGGCCGGCAGCGGTGATCCGCCGCTGCGGACCACGTACGAACCGGTGCGCGCGCTCGTGGCGAAGGGCGAGGAGGTGACGGCGGGGCAGGTGGTGGCGGTCGTGGAGACGGGGCCCTTCCACTGCGCGGCGGGCTGTCTGCACTGGGGCCTGCGGCGCGGTGACACGTATCTGGATCCGTTGTCGCTGCTGCCGCCTTCGCTGCTGCGGCGGGGCCCTTCCCGGCTGCTCCCGGTGTTCGGAGTGCCCGAGCCCGCGCACTCCGCCCGAAGGACCGGGGACGGGCTCGCCGCCCCCGGCGTTCTGCTCGCCGCCGCGATGCGGCGGCGTCAGCCCCGTGCGCCCTGGACGCCTCGAAGGATCATGGCGACGGCGGTGTCCGCGATAACGGCCGGCTCCTCGGCGACGGCCAGTTCGATACGCCGCACCGCGGCGTCCACCGAACCCTGGAGCAACATCGCCGCCAGCCTCGGCTGCGCGTGGCCGAGGTCGCCGAGCGCCTCGACGATCATGGCGATCAGCCCGCCGTGGGCGGCCCTGATCTTCTCGCGCGCGCCGGCGTCCAGCTCGCTCGCCGAAATGGCGACGACCGCCCGGTGGCGGCGGTCCCCGACGAGGTCGAGCTGCCGGCGTACATAGGCCTCGATCTTGCCCTCGGGCGTCGTGGCCTGCTCCATCGCTTTCTCGACCTCGGCCGCCCAGACGGGGAAGTCGACGGCGCACAGCTCTTCGACGACGGCCGCACGGGAGCGGAAGTACTCATACACGGAGGACCTGGCCAGGCCCGTGCGTTCGGCGAGGGCGGGGAAGGTCAGTGCTTCCGTACCTCCCTCGGACAGCAAGGAGCGTGCGGCGTCCAGGAGGGCGCCGCGCTGCATGGTCCGGTGCTCGGCCACCGAGGCCGCTCGAATCCTGGGCACGAGTCCACTGTACGGCGACCGGTGTTCGAGAGGGCGGGTGCGGCCCGGATCGATGGCCGAAGCAGCCACGGCCGACGCCGGCCGTGAGCGGGGCTCAGCGTCCGGCGTCGGCCAGCTTTGCACGCAGTTGCAGCACCGATTTGGTGTGGATCTGGCTGACCCGGCTCTCGGTGACTCCGAGGACATTGCCGATCTCGGCGAGGGTGAGGCCCTCGTAGTAGTAGAGCGTGACGACCGTCTTCTCACGCTCCGGGAGCGTGTTGATGGCCCGGGCCAGCAACCGTCTGAGCTCGCGGTCCTCGGCGACCTCCACCGGATTGTCGGCGGCGGTGTCCTCAAGAGTGTCCATCAGGCTGAGCCGGTCGCCGCCCTCGCCGCCGACATGCAGCAGCTCCTCCAGCGCGACCACGTTCGCCAGTGACAACTGGCTGAAAACCGCGTGGAGTTCCTCCAGCGCGATGCCCATCTCCGCGGCGACCTCCGGCTCGGACGGGGTGCGCCGCAACTGCGCCTCCAGCGTGGCGTAGGCGCGTTCCACCGCCCGCGCCTTCTGGCGCACCGAGCGCGGGATCCAGTCCAGTGCCCGGAGTTCGTCGATCATCGCGCCCCGGATGCGGGTGATCGCGTAGGTCTCGAACTTGATCGCGCGCTCGATGTCGAACTTCTCGATCGCGTCGATCAGCCCGAAGACCCCGGAGGAGACGAAGTCCGCCTGCTCGACATTGGAAGGCAGTCCCACGCTCACCCGGCCCGCGACGTACTTCACCAGCGGCGAGTAGTGCAGGATCAGCTGCTCCCGCAGCCGCCCGTCGCCCGTGGACTTGTACGAACGCCACAACTCGTCGAGCGAGGAGGGGGCGGGGGGCCGCACAGTGCCACGCGCAGCCGGTGGCACTGCTGCGCGGTCAGACCCGGAGGTGTGCTGGGGCATGTGGTGCCTTGAGCCGTTCTGCTGTGAAGTGCTGGGACGTTTGTCTGAGTCGGAACCCTTGTGAGCGTAGCGTGACCACAATGTCGCGGTCCGCGCAGGATAGAGGATCGGCGCTGCACGAATCCGGCCGATCCGACATGGTTCAGGTCCGGGGCCGTCGCTGTGCGCGTCGGCCCCGGAGGCGTCACCGAAGGATCCGCCGAGGTCATCGGCATCACCTTTTCACCCGAATGCTCCAGGTCAAGTACCGCCTCGCCGCGCGTCGCCATTGCAAGTCGGCCGCGGCGTCAACTGCCATCCATCGCCATCCCGTTCGACGAACCCCAGTGAGTGCAGTTCGTACAGCCTGCCGAGTGCTTCGTCGGTGCCGGTTCCGGCCGTGCGGGCCACATCGCGCCCGCTCAGGGCACCCCGGTACGGCAGGGCGTCGAGGACTCTGGCGGAGACCTCGTCGAGCAGGTCCCTGGGGTGCACGGGGCCGCGTCTGGCCGGGGCCAGTTCACCGATGTTCCCCACCAGTTCGGCCACTTCGGCGGCATCGGTCACCAGCACACCCTCTCCGCGCAGCAGTTCATGGACCCCTGCCGACAGCCCGCTGGTGGCGGGCCCCGGCACCCCCATGGTGAAGCGGCCGAGCCGCTGTGCGCAGCGCGCGGTGACGAGCGAGCCACTGCGGTGTTCGGCCTCCACGACGACCGTCCCGCGCGTCAACGCGGCGATGACCCGGTTCCGGAGGATGAATCTGCTGCGGGTGGGATGATCGGACGGTGGTAATTCGCCGATGACGAGCCCTTGTTGCGCGATCCGTCCGATCAGCTCGGCGTGTCCCCGGGGGTAGGGGACGTCCACCCCGCAGGCCAGGACCGCCATCGTCGCCCCGCCGGCGGCGAGTGCGCCGCGGTGCGCCGCCCCGTCGACCCCGAACGCGGCTCCGGACACGACCACCCACCCCAGCTCCGCGAGTCCCGAGCCGAGTCCGGCCGCCATGTGCGATCCGTACGGGGTGCAGGCGCGCGCGCCGACCACGGCGACCGAGCGCAGCGCCCAGAGCCGCAGATCGCGGGGGCCCCGCACCCACAGGCCGGTCGGTCTGGCGTCCGCGAGGTCGTCGAGCTGGCTGGGCCACTCCAGGTCCCCGGGGCAGATGAACCGCCCGCCGAGCGCGGCGACCGCCGAGAGGTCCCGGCCGGGATCGACGCTCTCGGCGCGCAGCCGGTACCCGGCCAGCCGCTTCGCGGTCATTCCGCTCAGCTGCTCGGCGGTGCCGTCCCCGGCGGTGATCCGCCGTATCAGCTCGACCGCGCCGCACTCACGCAGCCAGCGGCCGCCGCGCTCGTCCCCCGGCTCGATGACGCGGGTCAGCGCGGCCCGCGCCAGCCGCTCCTGACTGCTCACCACCGCCCCGGGCGCCGTTCCGTCCCCCTCCCCCGGGCCGTCTTTCGGGTCGTGTTCCGGGCTCTGCACCCGTACGTCCCCCACCCGGTCC
>NZ_JBCEWQ010000201.1:0-14172 GCF_038448545.1 Streptomyces sp. CLV115 | reverse complement strand
CCCGTGCCGCTCACCCGGGTGGGCGGCACGGGCGGCCCCACCGGCAGGTCAGTCCCCCACCGCGTCCTGCGGGTACCAGCGCAGTTCGACGGTGTTGCCGTCCGGGTCCCGGACGTACACCGACTGCGCCTCGCCCCGGGCGCCGGAGCGGGAGACCGGGCCCTCCAGCACCGTGAAGGTGCCCGCGTCGATGACGTCCTGCCAGTCCAGCGGCTCCACGACCAGGCAGATGTGGTCGACGTTCGACTCGTGGCGCGGCCGGCCCAGGAGATCGATGATCATGCTCGGGCTGACCCGCACCGAGGGGAACGGGAACTCCCCCGCCCGCCACTCGTCCACCTTGATCGGCTCCAGTCCGAGCGGACCGCAGTAGAACTCCAGGGATCGTTCGACGTCCTGCACATTGAGAACCAGGTGGTCGAAGTCCTTGACTCTGACTTTCGCTTTCGCTTTCGCTTGCACGGAACGGCCTTTCAGTCGGTCTGGGCGGTCGGTTCGGTCGGTTCGGTCGGTTCGGTCTGGGCGGTCGGTTCGGTCTGGGCGGCCGGTTCGGCCGGGGAGGCCGGTTCGGTCGCCGGTGGCCACGGGACACCGGCCAGCAGGGGCAGGATCTGTTCCTCCTCGTGGTCGAGATGCGCGTTCAGCTCCGTGGACATCCTGTCCAGCTCGGCGCGGAAGCGCTCGGGGTCGGTGATGCCGATGTCCGCCAGCAGGGCCACCAGCTCGCCCTGGATGCGGGCGATTGTGCGGTGTTCACGGGCGAGCCGGGCGAAGGTGTCCGTCAGGTGCGGGTGGTAACGGGCGATGCCGGGGAACAGGTGGTCGTCCTCGCTGGTGTGGTGGAACTCCAGCGACTGGCAGAACGCCAGGCAGCGCTGCCTGATCTGGAGCCCGAGCCCCGGAGGAGGCGGGGCGCCCGGGCCCCGGTGGGCCGCCCGGGCGGCGAAGTGGGCGTCCACTTCCGCCTTCACCTGGCGCAACTGGTCCCGCAGCCAGGTGTGGACCTCCATCACCTTGTCCGCGAGGGTGGTGACGTCGCGGGGCGGCTCCCAGCCCTCGGGCTCGGCGCGCTCCAGCACCACGACCGGGAGGAGCCGGGCCGTACGGGCCTGGTAGTCGGCGTAACCGGGTGCCGCCCGCACGGCGTGCGCGAACAGCTCCTCGCGCCGCGCCCCCTGCGCGGGGACGGCGAGGGCCTGGAACGTACGGGTGCCGAGCTCCACCCGGACCACGGGGTGGGCGAGCAGGTTGTGGTACCAGGCGGGGTGGTGCGGGGCGCCGAGGTTGGAGCCGATGACCAGCAGCGTCTCGCCGTGGCGTACGAAGCCGAGCGGTGCCGTGGTCTCCTTCCCCGATCTCGCGCCGGTGGTGGTCAGCAGGAGGAGGTCGCCGCCCTCGAAGGGGCCGCCGACCTTCCCGCCGTTGGCTCGGAACTCCTCGATGACGGATTCATTGAAAGGTGTGGGCATGCGTTCTGTGTCTCCGTGGGAACGGGTGAGCGCGATGCGCGGGCCCATGCCGGTGCACGGTGCCGGGGCACGCGGAACGGAAGAGTGCGACCAGGGATCGCCGAAGCGTCAGACGCAGGGCGCGGAGTGCGAACTCATGACGGGCCCCTCGGTGAAGGGTGTTCGCCCGAGCACCGGCCGGCCCACTGCTCTTTGGCCGGCGTCACGCGACACCGGGTTCATTACACGCACCCCGGCGGGGGCCTGTCAACGCGCGCCCGCCCGCACCGCGGACGTTCCTGGGGCCTCTCGTCCGGACCGTGCCGGGCCCGCCTGCCCCGGTGCCCGGCCCGGCCTGGTCCAGAACGAAAGACCCTAGTCTGGTGCCATGCCCATCCCGCCCGCATACGCCCTCGTCGCCACCGACCTGGACGGCACCCTGCTGCGCCGCGACGACACCGTGAGCCGCCGCACCCGCGCCGCGCTCGCCCTGGCCGCCCGCGCCGGGGCCCGGCATCTCGTGGTCACCGGGCGGCCCGTCCCCGGGATACGCGGGCTGCTCGCCGGACTGGGCTACCGGGGACCGGCGGTGTGCGGACAGGGCACCCAGCTGTACGACGCCGGGTCCGGGCGGCTGGTGCGGGCGCTCACCCTGGACCGGGAGGCGGCCGACGCCGCGCTCGGCAAGATCGAGGCCCAGGTGGGGCCGGTCTTCGCGGCCGTGGACCAGGACGGGGCCGACGGCCTGACCCTGATCGAGCCGGGCTATGCAATGCCCCATCCGACGTTGCCCGCCCAACGGACCCGGCACCGGCACGAGTTGTGGGCCGCGCCCGTGGTCAAGGTGCTCGTCCGGCACCCGGAGCTGGCAGACGACGCGCTGGCCGAGGCGGCCCGCGGGGCCGTCGGCGATCTCGCCACCGTCACGCACTCCGGCCCCGGCACGGTCGAACTCCAGCCGTACGGCGTCGACAAGGGGACCGGTCTCGCGCTGGCCGCCGAGTACCTCGGGGTGGCCGCGGACTCCGCGATCGCCTTCGGGGACATGCCCAACGACCTGCCGATGTTCCACGCCGCCGGGTACGGCGTGGCCATGGCCGACGCCCACCCGGAGCTACGGGCGGCGGCGGACGAGGTGACGGCGTCGAACGAGGACGACGGGGTCGCGGCGGTGCTGGAGCGGGTGTTCGGGGCCGGACCGGGCGGCTCCGTACGGCGGCAGGCCGTTCAGAGCGACATCAGGCAGTAGAGCCGGTGCGGCTCGGGGCGGTTCCGCGCCTGCTCGGCCAGCTCCGCCAGCCGCGCGAGGAAGCCGGCCAGTTCGCCGGGCGGGCAGTCGCCGCCGAACTCCTCGATGCGCGACCAGGTTTCGGCCACCTCGGCGAACCCGCCGGGTATGGCCGCCACGAGTGCGTCGCGCAGCTCGTCGGTGAGCGTGACCAGCCAGCGGGACTCGTCATCGGGTGAGCTGATCAGCCGGTTGAAGCGCGGGAGCGAGGTGACGTCGTCGTACGGCGTGCCGGTGAGCATGCTCTCGGCCTGGCCCAACTGCACGTACGGGTCGATCCCCTTGGCCGGGAGCAGCGGGAGGCCGGCCTCCTCGATCCCCGGGCCGAAGGCCGCCAGGGCCGCGGGGTCGTCCGGTGCACTGAAGTAGTCGTACAGATTTCCCATGTGCCGCATGCTCGCACGCGCCTCTGACAGCCGTCCCGCTCTCACGGCTCCGGCGGCACCCCGATCGCCCGCAGCACATGCGCGACCAGGGCGGCGATCTCCTCCTCGTCCTGGATCGGCTTGCGCAGGACGTGCCGGTAGTACATCGGGCCGTACAGCATCTCCACGGCCAGCGGAAGATTCGCGTCCGGCGGGATCTGCCCCTGCTCCTGGGCCCGGCGCAGGCGGGCGACGGCCTCGTCGAAGCGGGGGTCGACGAGCTTGGCCCGGACGGTTTGCGCGAGTGCGTCGTCGTGGTGCATCTCGGAGAGGATCCCGGCGTACGCGGGGCCGAACGGCGGCGTGGAGATGAGCTTCACCGCGCCGCTCAGATTGGCCCGCAGATCGGCGGCGATGTCACCGGTGTCGTCGAACGGCGTCGTGCCGACCAGCGCGTCGGTGAACGCTTCGAGCATCACCGCGCTCTTCGACGGCCACCAGCGGTAGATCGTCTTCTTGCTGACACCCGCTCGGGCCGCGATGGCCTCGATGGTGACGCGGCCGTACCCCTTCTCCGTGCACAGTGCGAGAGCGGCCTCCAGGGTCGCTCTCCGTGATCTCTCGCTGCGGCGCAGTGAACTCGGCGATGTGATCATTCGGTGAGCATAGGCGTGTTCGAACCGGCCCTTGTTGACAGCCTGTCGCCAGAGGTCGAACAATACCCAGGCGGAAACGGAACGTGCCGTGTCGTGTCGTTCCGTCAATTCGCACCGTTCCGTGCCGTTCGTGCCGCGACGAGCCGATCGGGGGACGGCTCGCCCGGCCGACGGCGCGGGCGGGCGTTGCACCCCGTGCACCCGGGTTGTCCCCGCGTCAGGCGGTGATGTCCTTCGTGGTGAACCGGGCCCAGGCCGCCGAGCCGAACACCGCCGCGTACAGGCCCTGAAGCCCCAGGTTCTTCACCACTTCGTCCCAGTAGACGGGGGCGCGCAGCAGGTCCGCGTACGACATCCAGTAGTGCGGGAACAGATACGGATGCGCCCCGCTCAGCTGCGGGATCGTGTCCACGATCTGAACGGTGATCAGCAGTCCGACGGTGGCGGCCATGGCGGCGATGCCGCTGCCGGTGAGGGTCGAGACGAACAGGCCGATCGCCGCGAATCCGGTCAGTGACGCCGCGACGACCACCGCGATCAGCCCGGCCCGCAGCAGCCCCTCGCCGAAGCCGATCCTGGTCCCGGAGATGGTGGTGACCTCTCCGACCGGGAAGAGCAGCGAGCCCACCACGAGCGCGGACAGCGCCACGACCAGGGTCGCCACCAGGCAGAACACCAGCACCGATGCGTACTTCGTCAGCAGCAGCCTGGTCCGTCCGGCCGGGGCGACCAGCAGATAGCGCAGGGTGCCCGCGTTCGCCTCGCCGGCGACGGAGTCGCCCGCGACGACGCCGACGGCCATCGGCAGGAAGACCGGGAGCGTCACCGCGAGGGCGGCGAAGACCAGGAAGAGTCCGTTGTTGGTGACCTGGGAGAGGAACGCCGGGCCTCCCCCGCCGCCGCCCGGTCCGGGCGAGGAGCCGTCGCCCGTCTCGATCCGCACGGCGATGCCGATCAGTACGGGCACGGCGGCCAGCACGCCGAGCAGCGCGAGGGTGCGCCAGCGGCGCAGCGTGGTGGTCAGTTCGGAGCGGAGGATCCCGAAGGTCCACAGCGGGTTGCGTCCACGGGGCGCCGCCGTGGGCGCGATTTCAGCCTGCGACATCGAAACCCTCTCCGGTGAGTGCGACAAAGGCGTCCTCCAGCGAGGCACGTTCGACGCCGAAGGACCTCAAACGCACTCCGGCGTGCACCAACGCCGCGCTGAGGTCGGCGAGTTCGACGTCACCGGGCGGGGCCTCGGCGCTCACCCGGTCGCCGTCGGCCGTGATTTTGCTGACGCCCAGTTCCTTGAGGACCCGGGCGGCGTCGCCGGGGTCGGGGGTGGTGACGGCCAGCCGGCCGCGGGCGCCCGCCGCCAGCTCCGCGACCGGGCCCTGGATGATCAGCCGGCCCCTGGCCATCACCGCGGCGTGCGTGCAGACCTGCTCGATCTCGTCGAGGAGGTGCGAGGAGAGGAAGACGGTGGTGCCGTCCGCCGCCAGTTCCCTGACCAGGGTGCGGATCTCCCGCATGCCCTGCGGGTCCAGGCCGTTGGTCGGTTCGTCGAGTACGAGCAGCCGGCGCGGCTGGAGCAGGGCGGCGGCCAGACCGAGGCGCTGCTTCATGCCCAGTGAGTACGCCCTGGCCTTCTTGCCGGCCGCCGCGGCCAGCCCGACCCGGTCCAGTGCCTGCCCCACCCGGGCCCGGCGGGTGCGCGGATCGGCGGTCGGGTCGGCGGAGTCGTAGCGCAGCAGATTGTCCCGGCCGCTCAGGAACCCGTACAGCGCCGGTCCCTCGATCAGCGCGCCGACCTGCGGGAGCACGGTGCGGGCGGCGCCCGGCACGGGGTGGCCCAGGAGCCGGGCGGTGCCGGACGTCGGGTCGATCAGGCCCATCAGCATCCGGATGGTGGTGGTCTTGCCCGAGCCGTTGGGGCCGAGGAAGCCGAAGATGCTGCCGCCGGGGACGCTGAGGTCGAGGCCGTCGACGGCGAGCTGGCCGCCGCGGTACCGCTTGGTGAGGCCCCGTGTCTCGATCACGGCTTCGGGCTCGGTGACCACCCGCGGCCCGGTCACGGTCCCGGACTCTGTCATGCGTACTCCCCATGGGTCGGGCAGGGCCCGTCCGGCGGACCGGGGCCGGGCCCGTTGGCGGACCGCCCCGCCGTACGGAGCGTACGGCGGGGCGGCTCGGCGGTGCGGGAGAGCGCGGCGCGCCCCGGTGTCAGGAGGCGCTGTTCGCTGCCTTGACCAGCGCGTCCTTGGTGACCGCGCCGACGTACACCTTGCCGTCGTCCGTCATCAGGGCGTTGACCAGGCGGGTCTTGAAGACCGTGCCCGAGCCGAACTTTCCGGTGACCTTGTCTCCCAGCGCGTCCAGGAACTGCTGGGCCTCGGCCGGGACGTCGTCCGAGGCCTTCGACGGGATTCCGGTGCCGCCCGGGGTGGTGATCTCGGCGATCGTGCTCCAGCCCTCGCCGATGATCTTCGTGTTCCCGGCGCTCTTCCCGCCGGCGCCCAGCTGTGCGGCGTCGGCTCCCGGGATCAGGTCGCCGAGGCCCTTGCCGGCCCCGTGCTCCGCCTTCGCGTCGTCCGCCTCGGTCACCTCGGTGCCCTTGGGCGGGGTGAACGTGAACGAGGAGGCGGCCGGCCTGGCGAAGTCGACCTTGGTGAATCCGGCGTCGACGAGGGCCTTGCCGCCGCTGCTCGGCAGCATCGTGAACTTCAGCGGCACACCGTTCTGCGCGTCGACCGCGACCACGACCGAACCGATCGTGGAGCCGCTCTGCTTCGGCTTGACGACCAGCTTGTACGCATCGCGTCCGGCGACCTGCGCGGTGCCGTCGACCGTCACCGACGTGGTGGGGCCGGCGGCCTTCAGCACCTGCTCGGCAAGTGCCTTCGGGGTGGTGGGCACGCCGTCGGGGACGGGGTGCCCGGGCTTCTTCCCGGCGTCCTTGCCCGCCCGGTCCCCGGTGGCGTGGTACGCCTGGTCGGACTTGCTGTCGTACGCCCAGACCTGGTCGCCGTTGCGGATCAGGCTGTACTCGGACGTGTCGTCCAGGATCGAGACGCGCTGCTTGTCGGGGCCGTCGGCGGCCACCCGGAGGGTGTGGGTGCCGGACGCCAGCTCCGTCATCCGCTCCTGCGGGTCGGCGCCGGCGCCGCCCTTGCCGCCCGTGCCGCCGGGGGCGAAGGATTCGGCCAGACCGCCGAGCGACGGTATGCCGAGGTCCGTGCTGATCTTCACCGTGCCGGAGAGCTGTTCGGTGTCCGAAGCGGCGATCTTCTCGATGAGTTGCTGTGCGCTGATCTTCGGCAGATCGGGGTCGCCGCTGCTCGCGAGCGCCGGGACGAGCCCGATCGTCGCGGCCGCCACACCCGCCACCGCGACCGGGACGATGTAGCGCGCCGCCTTGCGGCGGCCGGCGGCGGTGCCCCTGGTCCCGCCGTTGGTCTCTGCGCTGTCGTTCGGTGCCATCTGTGCCCTACCTCCGTGGTCGGCGGCTTCCGTCAGGTTGCACTCGTCCACTCCGTGCCGCCATTCTCACCCGGTTTGGTCAGGAGTGGTTGTTCTCCATCTGACCAAACCGGTGGCTCGGAAGCGTCAGCCCCCGGGAGCAACTCCGCGTACCTCTTCGGTATGACACCGCGGTGCCGGCCCCACCCCGTTCATCAGGGGGTGCCACTACGGGGCTCAGCCCGCGCGGTGCACCACCGCGTCGCACAGCTCGCACAGCGCGGACTTGGCGTAGCCCTCGGGCAGCGGTGTCAGCGTGGCGCGCGCCTCCTCCGCGTAGCGGACGGTGTCCCGCTTGGCCTGCTCCAGCGCCGGGTGGGCGCGCAGCCTGCGCAGCGCCTCGGCGTGCCGGGCGTCGTCGCTGAGGTCGCCGTCGAGCAGTGCGACGAGCTCCAGGTCGTCCGGCTTCCCGTCGGCCAGCGCCTGCGCCCGCAGGTGGAGCACGGGGAGCGTGGGGATGCCCTCGCGCAGGTCGGTGCCCGGGGTCTTGCCGGACTCGTGGGAGTCGGAGGCGATGTCGAGCACGTCGTCGGCGAGCTGGAAGGCGACGCCGAGCCGCTCCCCGTACTGGGTGAGGATGTCGACCGCGGACTCGTCGGCGCCGGCCATCATCGCGCCGAACCGGCAGGCCACCGCGACCAGCGAGCCGGTCTTGCCGCGGAGCACCTCCAGGTAGTGCTCGACCGGGGCGACGCCCTCGGCCGGTCCCGCGGTCTCCAGGATCTGGCCGGTGACCAGCCGCTCGAACGCCTCCGCCTGGATGCGTACGGCCTCCGGACCGAGGTCGGCCAGTATGTGCGAGGCGCGGGCGAAGACGAAGTCGCCGGTCAGCACGGCCACCGAGTTGCCCCAGCGGCTGTTGGCGCTGTCCACGCCGCGGCGCACGTCCGCCTCGTCCATCACGTCGTCGTGGTAGAGCGTCGCGAGGTGCGTCAGCTCGACGACGACGGCCGCGGGCACGACGCCCGGCGCGTCCGGGTCGCCGAACTGGGCGGCCAGCATCGCCAGCAGCGGCCGGAATCGCTTGCCTCCGGCGCGTACGAGATGCTGCGCGGCCTCCGTGATGAAGGGCACGCCGCTCTTGGTCGCATCGAGCAGCCCGGACTCGACAGCAGCCAACCCGGCCTGGACATCGGCCTCAAGTGCCTGGTCCCGTGCGCTCAGCCCGAACGGCTCGACGACGGTCACGAGGGGATCTCCTGTCTGCTGACGATCACACGGAATGTCGATGTGTCGCTGTCATCACTCAAGTCAGCGTATCCGGTCCCCTTTGGATCACCGTGGGCGCCTTCCCGCCACCGCCGGTATGTTCGGGATCAGCTCATACGATCAGGAGTTCTCCCTTTGTCCCACACGGCCACCGACACCGAACCGAGTCAGCCGCCGCCCGAAGACGACCATGCCTTTTTCGGCCAGCCACGGGGGCTGATGACCCTGTCCGGCCTGGAGGTCTGGGAACGGTTCTCGTTCCTCGGCATGCAGGCGATCCTGGTCCTCTACTTCGCCGACACCGTCGCGCACGGCGGCATGGGCATGGAGCCGGGCACCGCGGCCTCCGTCTCCGCCGCCTACGGCACCCTGGTCTACCTGGTCTCCGTCGCGGGCGGCTGGCTGGCCGACCGGATCCTCGGCTCCTACCGCGCCGTCCTGTACGGCGGAATCCTCATCGCCTGCGGGCATTACGCCATGGCGGTGCCCACCGACTCCATGACGTGGGTCGGCCTCGGTCTGATCAGCGCCGGAACCGGTCTGCTCAAGCCCAATGTGGCCACCATGGTCGGCAAGCTCTACCGCACCACCGACGAGCGCCGCGACGCCGGCTTCGCCCTGTACTACATGGGCATCAACATCGGCGCGTTCCTCGGCCCGCTGGTCACCGGCTGGCTCGGCGACCACGCGAGCTGGCACTGGGGCTTCTCGGCCGCCGCCTTCGGCATGACGCTCGGTCTGATCCAGTACGTACTGGGCCGGCGTCACCTGGCCGGGCGAAAGCACAGCGCCGAATTCGCCCTCGCGCCCGCCCCCATGCGCCGCGCCGTCCGGCTGATCGCCGCCGGCGCCGTCGTGGTCGCGGCCGTCGCCACCGCGCTGGCTCTGGCCGGCTGGCTGACCATGGACCGCTTCGTCGACCTGCTCACCCTGATCTCGGTGATCGCTCCGGTCGTCTACTTCGTGGTGATGTTCCGCAGCCCCCGGGTCACCTCGGAGGAACGCGGCAGGCTGCGCCCGTACGTGGTGCTGTTCCTGGCCTCCGTCGTCTTCAACTTCATCCTCTTCCAGGCGTACTCGACGATGATGCTGCTCGCGTCGACCAACGCCCGTACCGAGATCTTCGGCTTCCACTTCCCGGCGAGCTGGTACGCCTCCGCGCTCGGCGCCTTCGAGGTCGCGCTCGCCCCGGTGGTCGCCACCGTCTGGGCCCGGATGGGCCCGCGCCAGCCGCACGCCTCCAACAAGATCGCGATCGGGGTGATCCTCGGCGGGCTGTCCTTCCTGCTGATGGTGCTGCCGACCTCCGGGCACTCCGGCGACACCTACAAGATGGCCGCCTGGTGGATCGTCGGCTCGTACCTGCTGCTCGGTCTCGGCGACATCCTGCTGGAGACCTCCGGCATGTCCGCGACCACCAAGCTCGCCCCGAAGGCGTTCGCCAGCCAGACGATGGCGCTCTGGTTCCTCTCGCTGGCGCTCGCCAACGGCATCCAGGCCCAGGTCGTGAAGCTGTACGGCGAGGTCTCCAACCCCGCCTACTTCGGTGTCAATGGCGCGATCGCGGTGGTGGCCGGTGTGGCCGTCATCGCCGCCGCACCCTGGCTCAAACGCACCATGCACCCCGTCCACTGAGGTACCCCCATGCACATCCGCACCGCATTCCCGTACGAGACCACCCATGAGGACGTCCGCATCCCGCTGCCGGACGGCACCCGGCTGTACGCCCGGATCTGGCGGCCCGTCACCGAGGAGCCGGTGCCCGCGCTTCTCGAATACCTGCCCTACCGGCTGAGCGACTGGACGGCGCCGCGGGACTGGCAGCGCCACCCCTGGTACGCGGGCCACGGCTATGCCTCCGTCCGGGTGGACGTGCGCGGACACGGCAACAGCGAGGGCCTTCCGGGTGACGAGTACGACGCGACGGAGCTGGCGGACGGCGTCGCCGTCGTCCACTGGCTGGCCCAGCAGCCCTGGTGCTCCGGCCGGGTCGGCATGTTCGGCATCTCCTGGGGCGGCTTCAACTCGCTCCAGATCGCCGCGCTGGCCCCGGAGCCGCTGAAGGCGGTCGTCACCGTCTGCTCGACCGACGACCGCTACGACAACGACGTCCACTACATGGGCGGCTCGGTGCTCGGCGTCGACATGCACGCCTGGGCGGCCACCATGCTCGCCTTCGTCTCCCGGCCGCCGGACCCGGCGCAGGTCGGCGACGGCTGGAAGGACATGTGGCTGGAGCGGCTGGAGGCCGTGGACCCCTTCATCCACACCTGGCTGGCGCACCAGACCCGCGACGACTACTGGAAGCACGGCAGCGTCTGCGAGGACTACTCCGCCATCCGGGCGAACGTCCTCGCGGTGGGCGGCTGGCACGACCCGTACCGCGACACCGTGCTGCGACTGGTCGAGCACCTTGACCCTGGAAAGGTACGCGGACTGATCGGGCCGTGGTCGCACCAGTACCCGGACCGCGGTCTGCCGCCGGGGCCGTCGATCGGCTTCCTCCAGGAGACCCTGCGCTGGTGGGACCAGCACCTGAAGGACGAGGACACCGGGGTCATGGCCGAGCCGCTGCTGCGGGCCTGGATCAGCGAGTCGCACCGTCCCGCGACGGTGTACGAGACGCTGCCGGGCCGCTGGGCCGGCGAGAACAGCTGGCCCTCCCCGAACGTCGCGCCGGTCGCGTACGCCCTCGGCGGCGGCCCGCAGATCGTCGACTCGCCGCAGCAGACCGGGCTGGACGCCGGGCGGTTCTTCCCGTTCGGCAACGACGCCGACCTGCCGCCCGACCAGCGCGACGAGGACGCCAAGTCGGTCTGCTTCGAGTTCCCGGTCGAGGGTGCCCCGATCGAGATCCTGGGCCGCCCCCGGGTGAGGCTGCGGATCCGGATGGACGTACCGCGCGGCCAGGCGATCGCCCGGCTCTGCGACGTCGCACCGGACGGCTCCTCCACCCTGGTGACCCGGGGCGCGCTCAACCTGTCCGCCCGGAACGGCCGCGACCGCGCGGAGGACTGGCCGGTGGGCGCCACCGAGGACGTGACCTTCGAGCTGAACGGCATCGGGCACACCTTCCCGCCCGGCCACCGGATCAGGCTCGCGGTCTCCTCCTCGTACTGGCCGTGGATCTGGCCGCAGGCCGGTTCGGTCGGCTTCACCCTGGACGCCGACGGCAGCCTGGTCGAACTGCCGGTGCGCCGGCCCGTCGAGGACCCGGCGATCCGGTTCGAGGAGCCGGAGCAGTCGGAGCCGCTCGGCGTCGTGTACCCGGTGACGCTCGACGAACAGCGCCCGGAGCGGCTGGTGGTCCGCGATGTCGCCAAGGGCGAATGGCGGCTGGAGGTCGACCCGCGCTACGGCGGCACCCGGGTCTACCCGGACGGCCTCGAATTCACCGAGGACGCCCTGGAGACGTACACCATCCAGGAGGACGACCCGCTCTCCGCACGCACCCGCTCCGACTGGGCGATCCGGCTGCACCGGCCGGAGATGGCGTGGGACGTACGGGTGGAGACCCGCTCGGAGATCGGTGCGGACGACTCCGACTTCATCACCTCCAACGAGGTGGTCTGCAAGGAGGGCGGCGAGGTCGTCTTCCACCGCACCTGGGAGAAGCGGATCCCGCGCACGGCGGGCTGACAGCACCCCTTGCGCACCCACCGCCGTGCCCCGGCCACCGGGGCACGGCGGAACTTTCCGGGCATCACGGGCAGTTGGGGCTCTCCCGCGAGCAGGCGGTGCCGACGTAACGTGTCCCCCAAGCGACCTGGAAAGCGAGGCAGCAACACATGCCCGAGCAGAGCAGCCCGCTCGATCTGGCCGAGGGCGACCCCTTCGGTCCGCACAACCTTCCCTACGGAGTGTTCTCCACCCCCGATCACCCCGAGGACCGCCGGGTCGGCGTCCGCATCGGCAACCACGTACTGGACGCCGGAGCCGCGGCGTACGCGCTCGGTTCGCCCTACGCGCAGCTCCTCGCGCAGCCGGACCTCACCGCGCTGCTGTCGGCCGGCCGCACCGCCTGGCGGGACGTCCGGCGGGCGCTGACCGCGTGGGTGACGGTCCCGGGCCACCGCGCGGACATCGAACCCCTGCTGCACCCGGTCGACGCCGTGACGCTCCATCTGCCGTACGCGGTCGCGGACTACGTCGACTTCTACGCGAGCGAGAACCACGCCTCGAACGTCGGGAAGATCTTCCGTCCGGACGGCGAGGCGCTGACGCCCAACTGGAAGCACCTCCCGATCGGTTACCACGGCCGGTCCGGCACCGTCGTGGTCTCGGGCACGGACGTGGTGCGCCCGTCCGGGCAGCGCAAGACGCCGGCCGACGCGGCCCCGGTCTTCGGCCCGTCCGTGAAGCTGGACATCGAGGCCGAGGTCGGCTTCGTCGTCGGCGTGGGCTCCGAGCAGGGCCGCCCGGTCCCGCTCACCGGCTTCCGTGACCACGTCTTCGGGCTCTGCCTGCTCAACGACTGGTCGGCACGGGACATCCAGGCCTGGGAGTACGTGCCGCTCGGCCCGTTCCTCGGCAAGTCCTTCGCCACCTCCGTGTCGGCCTGGGTGACACCGCTGGAGGCCCTGGAGTCGGCCCGCGTCGCGCCCCCGGCCCGCGACTTCCCGCTGCTCCCCTATCTGGAGGACGCCGACGAGGACGAGGCCGGCGGCCTCGACCTGCGGATCTCCGTCGCGATCAACGGAGAGGTGGTCGCCGAGCCGCCGTTCGCCACCATGTACTGGACGGCGGCCCAGATGCTGGCCCAGATGACGGTGAACGGCGCCTCGCTGCGCACCGGCGATCTGTACGGCTCCGGCACGGTCAGCGGTGCCGAGCCCGGACAGCGCGGCTCCCTCCTGGAGCTGACCTGGAACGGCCGCGACCCGCTGGACCTCCCGGACGGCAAGCGCACCTTCCTGGAGGACGGCGACACGGTGACGATGACCGCCTGGGCGCCGGGGCCGGACGGCACCCGGGTCGGCCTCGGCGAGGTCACCGGACGGATCGTGCCCGCGTCATGACCCCGCCCGCCCCGGAACTCACGCTCCCCGAGGAGCTGCTGCTGCTCGCGCTGGATCCGCTGCGCGGCAAGCCGCACTGCGCCGGCCGATACCTGGAGTACGGGACGGCGGGCGCGACCCTGAGGGAGCTGGAGTTCCAGGGCCGGGTCACCGGACAGGGTGGCCGGACCCGGGTGACCGGCCCGTCCGCGCCACCGGACCCGTTCCTCGCCCAGGTCCTGGGAAGCCTGTCGGACCCGGGCGTGGGCGCTCTCGCGGGCGGCGTCGACACACCGCGCTGGATACGCCGGACCGCCCCGCACGTCGAGGAGCTGTGCCTGGAGCACCTGGTGCGGCGCTCGGTCCTGCGCAGGGAGACCCACCGCCTGCTCGGCCTGCTCCCCTACCACCGCCACCCGGCGGTGGACCCGGCCCTGACGCTCGCCGTCCGCGACCGCTTCACGGCCGCCGAGGCCGCCGGCTTCCCGGATCCGCGCAGCCGCGCCCTGGCCGCCCTGGTCTCGGCGATCGGCCTGTCGGGCACGGTGTCCCGGGGCGGCCTGCGGGACCGCTGGGCGATGCGCGGCCTGGTGGATCAGGACTGGGCCGCGGACGCGGTGCACTGGAACGTCCGCCGGGACCGGGCGAACCGGAGACGCAGAAGCCACCTCAGCGGTGGGAGCGGGTCCTCCGGGGGTGACTGAGGGG
>NZ_JBCEWQ010000200.1:0-14247 GCF_038448545.1 Streptomyces sp. CLV115 | reverse complement strand
GTCGTCATGTCTACGAGCCTACGGGGGCGGGGTGGGTACCGGGTGGTGCGCGGGCGCTTCGGGACTCGGTCGGCGGTCTGTGGCGTGCTCCGGTGCGCCGTCGGCGACGGGAGTGCCGGCGGTGGGCCCGTCGCACTCCCTGACGATCTCCTTCGCGGCCCCGGTCGCGTGCCTGCCGCGGCGGTGGGTCAGGCCACGGCGAGCCGGTCCACCAGCAGGTCCACTCTCGGCCCGGTCTCCTCCGGTGGCAGCCGTCCCGACCGGGTCAGGGTGGCCACCCCGTGCAGCGCCGCCCAGAACACCTCGGTGAACAGTCCCGGTTCGATGCCGTCCCCCGCGACCTTGCCGAGGCACTCCAGCAGTGCGGCGAAGGCGTCCTTGAGGGGTTCCGGGGTGTCCTCCTGCGCGTACGCCAGACCGCCGTCCAGCTGGAACAGGGCGTCGTAGACCGCCGGGTTGCGTGCGGCGAAGTCGAGGTAGGCGCTGGCGAGGGCGTGCACCCGGGCGCGCGGGCCGTCCGCGGCGGAGGTCGCGGCCCGCATCGCCACGGCCAGCTCGGTGGCGCCCTGGAGGGCGACGGCGCCGATGATCTCGCGTTTGCCGCGGAAGTGGCTGTAGAGGACGGGCTGGCTGTATTCGATGCGTTCGGCGAGCCGACGGGTGGTGACCGCGTCCCAGCCCTGCTGCTCGGCGAGTTCGCGGGCCGTCGCCACGATGAGGCGCTCGCGGACCGCCCGTTCGCGCTGCTTGCGTTCTTGTACCGACATAAGTCGATCCTAGCAGTGCTAGACATGAGAGCGGCAGTAGTACTAGCGTTGCCTCGCCAGCTAGCGACGCTAGATTTCGGAAGGGTCGTCATGTTCAATGCGCTCCAGGTCGTCACCACCGTGGTCGTCGGCGTGATGGTGGGGGTGGAGTTCTCCGTCGCCTTCGTCATCAACCCGATCCTCAACGCCCTTCCCGAGGACAGCGGCCAACTCGGCCACGCCCACGGGGGCCGGATGCTCGGCGCCGTGATGCCGTTCTGGTACATCGGCTCGCTCGTCCTCGTCGGCATCTGGGCGGCCGCCGGGTGGCACCACCACGGAACCGGCCTCGTCGTCACCGCCGGCGGGCTGCTGCTCCTCAGCGTGGTCATGTCGCTTCTGCTGCTCGTCCCGATCAACGACCGGAACAAGACGTGGACCCCCGAGAACCGGCCCGAGGACTGGAAGGAGCAGATGAACCGCTGGGACCGCTTCCACTACCTCCGCGTCGCCGTCATCATCGCCGCCTTCGTTCTGCTGGTCACCGCCCTCACCTGAGCCCACGGGCCGGCCCTCCCGGTTATCAGTCGCAGACCGCTCGGATGTGCGCCCGAGGGCCCTCCCGGTCGTCGGCCGCAGACCGCTCGGCCGGGCACCCGACGTACGGCGCCGCCGCCTTTGTCCGCATCACGGACCCGGACACCGGCGCCCTCGAACTCCGCCGACGTCCGCCGACGTCCGCCGGTGCCCGCGGGGCGCGGAACCGGGCGGCACCCATTCACCGACAGTGAGAGGAAGTTCCGAAAATGGCCAAGCTGCAGAGTCTCGACCCGAGCACGCCGATGTTCGCGCAGTTCAAGGAGAGGACCGGGCCCGTCGTCCTGGCCAACACCTTCGTCGTCCCGAAGGAGAGGACCGAAGCGTTCCTGGCCCTTTTCCACAGGCAGGCCGAGTTCATGAGGGCCCAGCCGGGATTCGTCTCCCTCCGGATGCACAAGGGGACGGCGGACAGCCGGCTTCTGATGAACATCGCGGTCTGGGAATCGACCGAGGCCCTCGCCGCGGCGTTCGGCAGCCCGGAGTTCCAGGGCGTGGCTGCCGAATTCCCCGACGACGTCGTGTCGTACCCGCACATCTTCGAGCAGATCGAGGCATGACACGTCGGCTTCGGCCGGGGCAGGGCGGCCGGAGAAGCCCTGCCCTCCTGGGCGGTCACGCATGCCGGTGTCCGTCCCGCCCCACCTGCACCATCCGTTTCATCCGGCACGTCATCGGCACCCCGGCCGCGCCCGCCGCTGGATCCTGCCCCGCATCGGGCCGAACGTCGAAGGAGAAGCACCATGTCGCTGAAGAACGTCAACACCGTCCTGGCCACCGCCTGCGCCCTGTTCGTCCTCTACCTCGGGCTGTCCTTCATCCTGACCCCCGAGACGTCCACCCCGGGCGTAGGCCTGCCGAACTGGCCCGACGGCGACGGTGGCGGCTTCCTCGTCATGAAGGGCATCCGTGAATTCGCGATGGGCCTCGTCCTCGGCATCCTGCTGGTGACGGGCCACCGCCGCGCACTGGGCTGGGTCCTGCTGATGGAAGCCGTCGCCCCGTTCGGCGACATGATCAACGTCCTGGCCCACCACGGCTCCGTCGCCGCCGCGTTCGGCATCCACGGCCTGACCTCGGCACTGATCGCGATCACCGGCCTGCTGTTCCTCCGCGAGACCAGGAGGGCCCCCGCCCCCGCCCCGGCGCCCGCCGCGCAGCCCGCCTGACAGCCGCATGCCCCGAAGGGGTGGCCCGGCCGCACGGCCGCATGCCCCTCGTCCGTCGGTGGCCGCCGGGAAAGGCCGGACGGCGGCGCCGGATTCCGCTTCGTCGCCCATGGCGTACGGGCTTGCGCCGCATGTGCGGGCCGGGGCAGCTCTGCCCGCATATGTGAGCCATACGGATGACCTGCTCCGGTTTGAAGTCATTCCCACCGCATGGCAACCAGTTCGTAACCGCCGACACCTGTCGCGCTACGCGCGTTGACCCTAGGCTGCGCACGAAGTCTCCAGACTCGTCACCACTTTCGAACCTCCGCTGAACTCACAAGGGGACCGATGTCAGCGACACCGCAGAAGAACCGCGCATCCCGGCGGGTGCTCGCCGCCGCGGCCGGGCTCGCCACCGTCGGCGCGCTCGTCGCCGCGATGCCGGCCGGCGCCCAGGACCGCCACGGCCACGGGCACGGGCACGGGCACGGCCACCACAAGCCGGGCCGCACCGTCGATGTGCAACTGCTGTCCTTCAACGACCTGCACGGGAACCTGGAGCCGCCGGCCGGCTCGGCCGGCACGGTCACCGAGACGCAGGCCGACGGCACGACCAAGGCGATCCCGGCCGGCGGCGTCGAGTACCTCGCCTCCTCGCTGCGCACCGCGCGCAAGGGGCACCCGTACTCGATCACCGCGGCCGGCGGCGACATGGTGGGCGCGAGCCCGCTGCTGTCCGGTCTCTTCCACGACGAGCCGACCATCGAGGCGCTCAACAAGATCGACCTCGATGTGACGAGCGTCGGCAACCACGAGTTCGACGAGGGCGCCACCGAGCTGGCCCGCCTCCAGAACGGCGGCTGCCACCCGGTCGAGGGGTGCTACGAGAAGGGCAAGAAGTTCAAGGGGGCCGACTTCCCCTACCTCGCCGCCAATGTGACGAGTGAGAAGTCCGGCAAGCCGATCCTCAAGCCGTACACGGTGTGGAAGAAGAACGGCGTCAAGGTCGGCTTCATCGGAGTGACCCTGGAGGGCACGCCGAACATCGTCACGGCCAACGGCGTCAAGGGACTGAAGTTCCACGACGAGATCGAGACGATCAACAAGTACGCCAAGGAGCTGGACCGCCAGGGCGTCAAGTCCATCGTCGCGCTGATCCACGAGGGCGGGGCCCCGGCCTCCACCTCGTACAACTACGACTGCGACAGCTCCGGCGCCGGTGACGGCATCTCCGGGCCGATCACCGACATTGCCAAGGGCATCACGCCCAAGGTCGACGCCCTGGTCACGGGCCACACCCACCAGGCGTACGTGTGCACGATCCCGGACCCGGCCGGCAACCCGCGCATGGTCACCTCGGCGTCCTCCTTCGGCAAGCTCTACACCGACACGACGCTCACGTACGACCGCCGCACCAAGGACATCGTCCGTACGTCGGTGAAGTCGGCCGGTGCCAAGAACCCGAAGTCGGCGAACCACGTCGTCAGCCGGGACCAGCCCAAGGCCAATGACATGACGGCCCTGATCGCCCGCTGGAACGCCCTCGCGGCGCCCATCTCGAACAAGCCGCAGGGCTACATCACCGCCGACATCAACGGCCGTGGCTCCACGGCCCCCGAGAAGCCGCTCGGCGACCTGATCGCCGACGCCCAGCTGGAGGGCCTGGCCCCGGCGGACAAGGGCGGAGCGGTCGTCGCCTTCATGAACCCGGGCGGCATCCGCGCGGACCTGGTGCACAAGGCGAGCGGTGCCGAGGGCGACGGAGTGGTGACGTACGGGGAGTCCTTCACCGTGCAGCCCTTCACCAACATGATGAACGTCGTCGACCTGACCGGCGCCCAGCTGGTCACCGCGCTCCAGCAGCAGGTCAGCGGCTCCAACGAGGCCAGCCCGAAGATCCTCCAGGTCTCCAAGGGCCTCACGTACACCCTGGACATGACGAAGACGGGCGCGGCCCGCGTGGTCACCGACACCATCAAGCTCAACGGTGAGGCGATCGACCCGGCCAAGACCTACCGCGTCGCGATGAACGAGTTCCTGGCGGGCGGCGGCGACGGCTTCGCGGCCCTCGGCGAGGGCACGAACAAGCTGGTCGGCGCCTCCGACCTGGACATGTTCAACGCCTACCTGGCGGCCCACTCCACGGCCGAGACCCCGCTGGCCCCGCCGGCGGCGGACCGGATCACGGTCATCCAGTAGTAACTCCCGTACGCGGGTGAGCGGGGCGGTGGGCCGGCGGGCCCACCGCCCTTTCGCGTACACGGCCGTCAGAGCCCCCCGAACGTCGGAACCTGCTGAAGAGCTTCCCGAGCGTCAGAGCCTGCCGAATGTCACCCCGCGCCACGGCCAGCCCGCCGCGAGCACCGCGTCGCGCACCAGGTCCTTCAGCTCTGAGGTGTCGACGCCGAAGGTCTGCGCCGGGCCGTCCTCCCCGCCCTCCCCGCGCCCTGGCGTCCAGGTCCTGGTACGCCGGTGGCCGGGCACGTGGCGACTGGGAACGTCTCGCGAGGGTTGGGCGGCCGGTCGACGGCACGCCTGCGTAAGGATGCAGGTTTTCACCACTGGAAATCCCCCTGCCCGATGCAGGTGGCTGATTATCAATTTGCTGATTGCATCAGCGATTTCAAGTTGATAGAGATGGCCTCACGGACAAACGTTCACCGCACGCGAGGTCGTTTCCGGGCACGAGGTGGTTGGCCCGGCACGGGGCGCACAGAGGGGGGTCTTCATGGTGGCGTGGGACATCAGACCGCAGGGTGTGCAGGGGCAGTTGAAGGTTGTCGGTACGCATGCCGGTGATCTGGAGAAGGCTCTGACGGCGTTGATGGCGACGGTGTCGGAGGCGGCTCAGGCGGCGGGTACGGCGGTGCCGGGCCCACAGGCGGTCACGCACCTTCAGGGGCCGGTGGCTCCGGGTCAGGCGCCTTTGTCCCGTCGGGCGATGGGGCCGGTGGCTGCGGCGCTGGGTGAGTATCTGGGTGAGCGCAAGAAGGACCTCAAGGCGGCGGCCGAACGGATCGAGGCCTCGGTGCTGGGCGCGGTGGAGGCCACCAACGCGTACTGCGAGGGTGATCTGGAGACGGCCAGGAACGCGCAGAACGCGGCGAAGGCCGTACATCTGGATGTCCTCAAGAGCATGCAGGGACACCGGTGAGTGACGCGGAGCCGGTCGACCCGGTGGGGATACCGGTCTTCACCGGTGATCTGGCCCTGCTCGACACGAAGGTGACGGAGCTGTCGGGCCACGGGGCCACGATCGCGACGGCTGCGAGTGATGTGCACAGCAGCTTCGGCGGGCTGAGCGCCTTCTACAAGGCGCCCGAGGCGGAGCAGCTGTTCGCGACGACCAGGCCGGTGGCGGCGACCGGGCTGTCTCTGAGTTCCGAACTGTGCGTCATCGCCGGGGCGCTGGGCACGTACTCGGACGATGCGTTTCCGCTGGTGGAGAAGCTGAAGGAGCTGAAGCGGGACGCGGTCGCCTTCCGGGTCGAGGCCGAAGCCGACGACAAGTGGCGCGAGGACGGTGACCTGGTCGAGGAGAACAACCGGCGCCGTGGCGAGATAGCCGAGGTCTGGGCCGCCTTCCAGGAGGTGGAGCGGGCCTGTCACGCCAAGATCGTCGCCCTGGTCGGTGGCAAGGCGCTGAAGATCGATGACGGCTCCGGCAAGAAGGGCAGCTACGGGTACGACGCCGAGCTCCTCAAGCAGGTGAAGAGCCTGCCCTGGGGAGAGGCGGTCGAGGAGTCGACGCCCTGGTGGCAGGTGTGGGAGCACGCCTACGACTTCGGCAAGGGCTTCCTGGTCGACGGGGTCTGGGGCACTCTCAAGGGCCTGGGCACCCTGGCCGGTTTCGAGGGCGGGGACGCGGCGAAGGAGGCGTGGACCGGCCTGGCCAAACTCGCCACCGGGCTGTCCCCCGCCGCGATGCTCGTCCTGCACGCCCTGCCCGGCGACCACTCCGCCTGGATACGTGACTCGCAGACCGCGGTGAAGGAGACCGGCAAGGCACTGGTGGCCTGGGACCAGTGGGGCAGCAATCCCTCCCGCGCCGCCGGAGCGGTCAGCTTCAACGTCCTGACCACCGTCTTCACCGGCGGCTCCGGCAGCGCCGCGGCAGGCGCGGGCAAAGCCGGCCTGGCAGCCAAGGCCCTCTCCCTCACCAGTAAGACCGCCCGCGCCGTGGACCCCATGACCTACGTCTTCAAGGGCGCCGGCGCCGGACTGTCGAAGATCAGCGACGTGATGGCCGGGCTGAAGGGCCTGGGACGGGTCGAGTTCCCGCCCCTGCCCGATCACGTCGTCACCGTCCCCGACGGCACCCTCAGACTCCCCGACGGCACCCTCCGCCTCCCTGAAGGCGCCGCAGTCCCCGAAGGCGCGACCGCCCTCCCCGACGGCACCGTCAAACTCCCCGACGGAGCTGTGGCACTCCCCGAGGGAACGGTCAGATCACCCTTCGACGAGGGCGCTCCGTACCTGGACCGCGACGGCAACCTCTACAAAGAGGACGGCACCCTCGCCCAGCGCGTCGACCAAGCAGGAACGAATCCTCACACGCAAACCCCGGACCCGATACGCGAACCAGCCCTGATCGGCGCCGGCGCCCGCACCAGCGAAGACGCCATCCGCCTGGGCAACGACATCTCCGACCCGCTCGGCAGGGGCGACCACGCCCCCGGTGGCCACGTGGGTGACCAGATACCCATGAACAACCTGGACAGCGCTTCCCGCGGCGGCAGTCACACCGACGGCCCTTCGGGCGTCGCCCACGATGACGGCGCTTCCGGTACAGGCGGCCACACGGACAGCCCCGGCAGCGCTGGCCACCACGAGCCCCCATCCACTGGCAGCGGTAGCCATCTCCCGGAAGAACCAGGCGCAGGCGGCCTGGGCGGCGCAGCGCACGGCGCGGATGACGCGGCACAGCCGACGCACCCCTCGGGCGATCGGCGACTGACCGCTGAAGAGATCAAGGCCAAGGAGGACGAATTCGTCCGGCGGGCGAACGACCCCGACAAGTCCTGGTTCGATCAGTACTACCGCTCGGATGGCCATCGCCGTAGCGCCCGCACCGAGATCGATGGAGTTGAACTGCCCATCCTCGCGAAGGACAGCGACGGCTCCTGGATCTCGAAGAACGACCTGCCCTCGGCCCCGTCAGAGATCAGGTACGGCCGCGACCCGCTGACTCGCGGGAGCACGCCGGTCGACCAGATCGACCACCTCGACGATGTCGCGAAAGACCGCAAGGTCTCTGTGGAACTGTCCAACGCCGAGCGTGCGTACAAGTCCGCACCGGCCGAACAGACGTTGGCGGAAGTGGAGCGTGCGCGGAAACAGTTCATCGACCACTTCGACGACCAGACGTCCAACAACAGCAGCTATTCCGAACGCCTGGGTGAGGATGCCGCGCGGTTGCATGTGATACCCGAGCGACTCAAGGGCTCGTTGGAGCAACCTCTGCCGAAGACGCCCAACGGGGCCAACATGTTCGATCAGCTGTACCGGCGGCCGGACGGCAAGCTCGTGCTCATCGAGGCGAAGGCGCCGAAGTCGGGGCTCATCTGGCGCAGAGGCAAGGGCTTCGCGGCAAAGTTCATGGTGCAGCAGGGCACCCGACACTATCTGTGGACCATCATCGCTGAGATGGAAGCCCGGCCATCGCTTGAAGTTACCGATGCCTCCGGAAAGGTCTGGAGCAATGCCGATCTGGTGGCTGAACTGAAGCCGGCGCTCCAGAACGGAAATCTGGAGTATGCGATGGTGAAGGCCGTCGAGGGCAATGGTTCGTACGCCGGAGCCGTCCTTGAGTACTTCAAGATATGAATCCAGCAGGGGAGATCAGTGGTTACGAGCGTGTCCCGCCAGAGCTATCCGGTGGCTGCGATGGAGAAGGTTGTGCCGGTCATGGAGGGCTCCCTGGCCGATTCGCTGCGGACCATTGAAACCTCGCACGACGCCAGGATCGGGTCGCTGACGACGTCCCTGAACGTGGCGCGCATCCGCTGCGTCGGGGATCCGGATGCGGTGATGCTGGAGACCTGGGAATCCTGGCTGCTGACCATGCAGGTGCACTCGGCGGTCTTCGCCGCCACGTTCACCGATCAGGAGACGGTGACGTGCAGGATCCGCCAGGAGAACCGGCAACTCGCCACCACCGGACCGCAGTTCTATCTCAATGCGGGGACCTGGCTCGACGCCTTCTTCCTGGCGCTGATCTGCCGGGAGACGGCCCGCCTCGACATGCTGGCGCAGGTGCCTGCGTCGTTGCTGCGTGACTGCGGCGGCGTGCTGGACGAGTACGTCTACGCCTGGGTGGAGACCCTCCGGAGCTTCTGGCTGCGGCGTGACGACGTCAGTCGGCACCTCGTGCGGGCCGTGGACCTGAGCGCCCCCGAGGCCGCCCACGTTCTCGACGCCGAGACCATGGGCAAGCTGGAGTACCCGCCGATCATGATGTTCTACCGCTACTTGCGCAACGACGCAGCAGGCTTCAACGAGGCCCTGAACGACGCTCTTCGCTGGCACAAGGAGTACTGGACGGCCGACGAGGACCGCACCCAGAACCTCGAAGGGGTCGTGGCCATCGCCCCGCTGGCAATGGCCTGTCTGGCGAAGGCCAACGGCATTCCGATCGAGGTCGAGTCCGGCTACCTGCCGAGCGCCCTGCTGGACTTCGCCTGGCGTGGCGAATTCGACGCGTAGCCTCCAGGAGGTGCGGCGCGCGAGCCCTCGCCGTCCCGCAGTCCGGGCGCGGGGGACCTCTGATCTCTGACCGGGGTTCCCGCGGCTCGATGCTCTTGCGCATACGGCTACAGACGGGCCGGTGGAGAAACACTCCGCTTTGATCTGTTCCCGTCGTGACGCGTACCCGTCATAATCCGTGGGTCGACCCCCCACGGCAGACGGAGGCAGTTCCCGAATGAGCCCGTACACCGCCACTCGCCGGAACTTCCTGGCCGGCGCCCTCGCCGCCACCGCCACCGTCCTGGTCGGCGCGGGGCCCGCGGGGGCCGCCGATCGCCAAGTCCGCGGCACCCAGGACTGGATGGGGGCCGTCCCCGACGCCACCGCGCTGCAGCGCCTCACGATCCCCGGCTCGCACGACTCCGGGGCCCGCTACGGCGGACCGTGGACCGAGTGTCAGAACACCACGATCGCCGCGCAGTTGGACAGCGGCATCCGTTTCCTGGACGTGCGGTGCCGGATCACCGGCGGGTCGTTCGCGATCCATCATGGGGCCTCGTATCAGAACCTGATGTTCGGCGATGTGCTGGGCGCCTGCTGGGACTTCCTGGCGGCCCACCCCTCCGAGACCGTGCTGATGCGGGTCAAGCAGGAGTACTCGGAGGAGAGCGACGCGGCGTTCCGGGCGGTCTTCGACGACTACCTCGACAACCGGGGCTGGCGGCCGCTGTTCCGTATCGACCCGGCACTGCCCTCGCTGGGCGAGGCGCGCGGCAAGGTCGTGCTGCTGGCCGACAACGGCGGGCTGCCCGGTGTCCGGTACGCCGACTCGGCGCTCTTCGACATCCAGGACGACTACATGGCGGAGCCGTTCGCCAAGTACCCCAAGATCGAGGCCCAGTTCCGCAAGGCCGCCCAGCAGCCCGGCAAGCTGTACATGAACTACGTCAGCACCGCCGCCCTGATGCCGCCGCGCTGGAACGCGGACCGGCTCAACCCGCAGGTCCAGTCGTTCCTGGACGGCTCGGAGGCGGCGGGCTGGACCGGGCTCGGAATCGTCCCACTGGACTTCCCCGCCACCCGGTCCGGCCTGGTGGAGTCGCTCATCCGGCACAATCCGGGGGCCTGAGCCACTACGCCCCCCGGCCCCCGGCCTCAGCCCCGCTTGTAGTAGTAGCCGTCGCCGCTGGCGGGCCCGACGTTGTGCCGGATGCCGTTGCTGCCGTTGAGGATGTAGAACGACGGGTCGACCGTCGTGTAGCAGTAGCCGGGGTTGGGGCCGATCAGCTTGGAAGTGCCGACGTTGATACGGCTCTTGCCGTTCGCCGTGGAGGTCACCTTGGCCTCGTACGGGCAGTTGTTGTACGGGAAGTCGGACATGCGCACCACGCCCGAGCGGGAGATGGTGATGGTGCCCGGCTGCCCGGTGTTGTACGTCTCGCCGAACTTCCAGGTGCCCACGAACGACGAGGGAACGGAACTCCCACCGCCCGAGCCGCCCGAACCGTTCGTGGAGCCCGAGGTGCTGCTCGAACCCCCTCCTCCCGAACTGCTGCTGGAGCCCGAGGTGTTGCTCGAACCGCCGCCCCCCGACGACGATCCGCCGCCGGACGAGCTGCTGGTCGAGGACCCGCCCGTGGGCGATGTGCCGCCCCCGCCGGACGATCCCGAGCCCGTGCCCGGGTTCTCGGCGTTCCGGCCGTCCGTTCCGTCCCGGCCGTCCTTTCCGTCCTCGCCTTTCCGGTCCTTCTTCTTGTCCTTGCCGCCGGAGGCGCCGGGACTCTTCTCCCCCTGGGAGGGCGTGCCCTCCGGCGACGACGGTGACGGTGACGTCGGTGTGGTCGGGCTCGCCGCGCCCGCGGACGGTGCGGAGGCGTGGTTTCCGCTGTCGCCGCTGAACGGTTGCAGCACGGCCATCGTGCCGCCGCCCCCGGCCAGGACCAGGACCACGGGGACGGACACGATCAGCCTCCGGCGCCGCTTCTCCCGCTTGGGCTTCGGTTCGGCCGCCCCGCCGATGTGCACGGCCCCGGGGGTGGCCTCGTCGGCGGCCACGGGAACGGGCCCCGCCGGCCGCAGGCCGACCGTGCTGCGGTCCACCCGCTCCTGCCGTACCGGTGCCGCCTCCGCGTCCAGAAGCTGCGCCGACTGCCGTGCGAGGTGGCCCACCACGTCCGCAGGCAGCCACGACGCCGTTGCCGGGGCGCGGTGTTGACGGCCGGGCTCGGCCAACAGCTCGTCCACGGACGGGCGTTCGGCGGGCGACTTGGTGAGAAGACGGGCGATCAGGGCGCGCAGACCCTCGTCCCGCACCCGGTCGAGCTCGGGGGCGGCCTCGACTATGTGGTACATGACCGCGTGCTGGTTGCTCACCCCGTGGCCGAAGGGGAGCGTGCCGGTGGCCGCGTAGGTCAGTACGCAACCGAGCGTGAACACATCGCTCTTCGGGCCCGCGCTCTCGCCGCGTATCTGCTCCGGGGCCATGAAGCCCGGTGATCCGATCACCATCCCCGTGCTGGTCAGCAGCGAGTCGACCGAGGTCTCGACGGCGCGGGCGATACCGAAGTCGATGACCTTGGGGCCCTCGACCGTGAGCATCACGTTCGACGGTTTGAGGTCGCGGTGGACGATGCCGGCCGCGTGGATGTCCTTGAGCGCGCGCAGCAGCCCGTCGGCGAGAGCGAGCACGGACTCGGTGGGGAGCGCGCCGTGGCCGCGCACGACCTGTTCGAGGGAGAGCCCCGGTACGTAGCCGGTGGCCACCCAGGGGTACTCCTCGTCGGGAGCCGCGTCCAGCACGGGTGCGGTGTAGCGCTCGCCCACTCGCCTCGCCGCGTCGACCTCGCGGCGGAAGCGGGCCCTGAACTGCGGATCCGCGACGTGCTCCGCGTGCACCACCTTGACCGCGACCGTGCGACCGCCCTCGGAACGGGCGAGATAGACCCGGCCCATTCCGCCCGCGCCGAGCCTGCCGAGCAGCAGATAGGGCCCGATGCGGGCCGGGTCGTTCGCGGTCAGCGGCTTGATGCCGCCGTCGACGTTGTCGTCGCTGCTCTCGTGATCGTCGTTGTGCACGCTGGCCATGTTCGAGCGCTCCCCCGCGTGTCCCGCGCCGCAGCCCGTGGGACCGCCTCAGTCATCCGAAATCCGTGTGCCCTGCTGCGACTTGGCGAAATCGGTGTTCAGTCTGAGGTACGGAAGGCAGCAATTGGAACTACTTCTGGAAAGAATTCCAGAAGCTTCACTAGGCTGTTCCCGGAGACACTCCACGAGGAACCTCCGGTTCCGGGAACGAGGACGGCATCCGATGAGCCCGAAGCAGCAACGCGGCGAGGCCACCGCCGCCCAGGTGCTCGACTGTGCACTCGACATCTATGTGTCGGAGGGCGAGGCCGGCCTCACGCTCGGCGCGATCACCTCGGCCAGCGGGGTCAGCGCGGGGAGCATCTACCACCACTTCGGCAGCCTCCAGGGAGTGGCGCTCGCGCTCGCGCAGTCCTGGCTGGACCGCCTCCTCGACGAGCTGGGCAAGGCGCTGGAGCAGGCGGACGACGCACGCTCCGGCGTCCACGCCGTGGTGCGGGCCTACCTGCGCTTCGTCCAGCTCCACCCGGACGCGGCACGGCTCATGCACTCCGTCACCGCGGACCGCGAGATCACGGCACACGCCCATCGGATAAGGGGTGCCCAGGAGGCCCGGCTGGCCCCGATCGCGGCCTGGCTGCAAGCCCATCAGGCGTCGGGCCGGCTCGTCGACCTCCCCCTGCCCGTACTGGAATCACTGATCCTGGGCCCGGTGGTGGGCATCGCGCGCCGCTGGCTCTCCATCGGAGACATCGACATGGAGGAAGCCGCGCGGACGGTTCCGCACCACATCTGGCGCTCGGTCGGCCGTTGAGCGGGCCCGAATCAGCGCTTTCGTTTCGTTCGAATTGCGCGATGCTGGGTCTACTCTCAAAGGAGACAGAGCTATGCACGGCACTACTGAAGACCGCACTCTCCTGCCCGAGCACCGCGCGGAGATCGCTGAGCTCCGCGCCTTCCTGGACCGGACCCCACAAGCTGTGGAGCCGGTCCTGCTGCGCGGCCCCGACGGCGCCACGCGCACGCTGCCCCCGGAGGTCTACGAGGCGCTCATGGTGGTGGTGCGGGCCCTGTCGGAGGGCAAGGCCGTGACGGTCGCACCGGTGAACACCATCCTGACGACGCAAGAGGCCGCCGACCTCCTGGGCGTCAGTCGGCCGACGTTCGTCAAGATCCTCGATGAGGGCGGAATCCCCTTCTCGCGGCCGGGAAGACACCGCAGGGTGCTGTTGGCGGACGTTCTCGACTACAAGGAGAAGAGGCGCTCGCAGCGTCGCCGAGGACTGGACGAACTGGTCGGGCTGACCGAGGACGCCGGTCTCTACGACAACTGATCAGCTGAATCCGCCCGAGCCGACTGGAGCGATGTGCAGCGCGTCGTCCTGGACACCTTGGTCCGGCGGGAACCCCGCGACCTGCACGGGCTGCTGGACAGGCTGGACGCGGGAGGCGCTCCGCAGTTCGCTGCCGAGTTCCGGCGCCGTCTCTGACTCCGCGCGGTACCCGGACCGCCCGCGCTCAGAGCCCCGGCGGCGGCTGTGGTGCCCCCGGCAGCCGGATCGAGGCGATCGTGCCCGGACCGTCCGTCGCCGGGCGCAGGGTGATCTCGCCGCCCGACTGCTGGACCGTGCGGGCGACGATCGACAGGCCCAGGCCCGAGCCGGGGAGCTGACGGGCGGACGGGGAGCGCCAGAAGCGTTCGAAGACGTGGGGGAGTTCGTCGGCGGGGATGCCGGGGCCCTGGTCCCGGACGGTCAGTTCGCCGTCGCGCAGGGCGATCTCGATCGTGCCCCGGTCCGGGCTGAACTTGACCGCGTTGTCCAGGACGTTGACCACCGCCCGTTCCAGCGCCGCGGGCTCGGCCCGTACGTACCAGGGGGTCAGGTCGGCCCTGATGGTCAGCTCGGGGCCGCGCAGCCGGGCGCGTTCCAGGGCGGTGTCCGCGATGTCGTGCAGCGCGACGACCTGGAGCGGGCCGGGGG
>NZ_JBCEWQ010000199.1:0-14335 GCF_038448545.1 Streptomyces sp. CLV115 | reverse complement strand
GGGCGGGGCTGCGGGGATACGGTGACCTGCGCAGGGGGCTCCGGGAGCGCTCGCGGCGCAGAGGTCTCCCGCCGCGCCGGCGGGGCCACTGTCTGCCGGGCGATCCCGTCGCTCTCGGCGGCGACGATCTGCTGCCCGAGCTCAAGTGTCTCGGGCAGCACGGAGACAACGGCGGAGAAGCCCTCGCTCACCAGCACCTCCCGCCAGTTCGCGGGCGACAGCGCGGGGGAACCGGGTACGCGCAGCGCGTGGTCCTCGAAGAGCCACCAGCCCTCCAGCAGTCCGAACGTGAGATGGCTGGAGACATCGAACGCCGCCAGTTCGTTCAGCAGGAGCCATCCCCCGTCGCGCAGCGCCGCCTTCGCGTTGCGGATGGTGTTCCGGGTGTCGCGCGTCGCGTGCAGTACGTTCGCGGCGATGACCAGGTCGTAGCTCCCGCTCTCCACTCCCTGCCCGGCCAGCGGCTGTTCCGCGTCGAAGCGGGCGTAGGAGAGATACGGGACGTCCGGTCCGTACTCGGTCCTGGCATGGTTCAGGAACGCCTTCGAGAGATCGGTGTACGCGTACGTCTCGATGTGGTCCCGGAACGGGCGCAGCGCGGCGAACATCCCGGTGCTGGTGCCTCCCGTACCGGCGCCGATCTCCAGGATGCGCAGGCGGGCGGCGGGATCCAGACGCAGCCGCTCCGCGACGATGGCGGCGGCGGTGTCCGTCATGGCGCGGTTGTACATGTCGGCCACGCGGTTGTTGCGGTATGTGCCTTCGACGAGTGCGACGGAACCGCGCGGGAACAGGATGTCGGTGGGCCTGGTCCGGCCGGTGAGGATGTCCGGCAGCGCACCGAGTGCGGCATCGAGCAGGGCGAGTTCTGCCGCCTTGTCCGGATCCGCCGACCACTGTGCGCGGCGCCGGTCCCATTCCCGGCCGAGGACGTCCAGCGGCGGGGCCGACGGCGGCACGATACGGAGCGCGTGGTCGAGCCAGGTGTCGTACCGCTCCAGGATTCCGGCCCGCCCGCGCAGCGCGGCTACGTCGCCGCGAGCCGGCGCAGTACCGGGGTCGCGCAGGCCGCCGAGTGCTTCCAGGTGTCCGCGGACCATGCGCGCGAGGAGCGGATCGCGTTCGCTCCTGCGCCACTCGGCGATCGCGCGCATCGCCTCCCATTCGGACGGCGCCGCGGTCGCCGCCACGACGGCGGCGGGCGTGATGCGGGACCGCGCCCTCTTGTGGACCGTGAGCCGGGTCGCCGGGTCGATCCCCGCGATGGCGTCGGTCTTGCGCAACTTGATGAAGCTCAGCTGATGCTGCGGACCGCGCAGCAGCGTGTCGAGTGCCTCCATCGCCTCGGGCGGCTCGATCGAGAGGAGGCCCCAGCGGCCCATGTGTTCCCGGTGGAGTTCGGTCGAGGCGCTGCCGGTGCTCCCCCACCACCCCCAGTTCATCACCTTCACCGGGTACTCCCGGTGCCGGGCGAGGAATTGGGCGTAGGCGTCGCTGAAGGTGCATCCGGCCGCGTAGTTGCTCTGGCCCGCCGCGGTCGTGAACGACTGGACGGACGAGAAGAAGAGGACGAAGTCCAGGGGCTCGTCGGCGAAGACTTCTGCCATGGCCACGCTGACATCGGCCTTCGCGACGAGGCCGGCGCGCAGCGTCGCTTCGTCCATGCGCGCCAGGCTCTGGTCCCTCAGGTCCAGCGCCGCCTGGATGACGCCGTGGATCCGCGGGTGGTGCCGCCCGATCTCCTCGTACGCGGTGCGCAGCGACGCGGGATCGGAGGCGTCGGCGGAGAGGTAGCGCACGCTGCCGCGCCCGGTGCAGGTGCTCAGCTTCGCCTCGATCGACGCGTCCTGCGGGCGTCGCCCGATCCAGATCACATGGGCGCCGTGGCGCTGGACGACATGCCGGGTCCATACGGTGCCGAGCCCGCCCGCGCCTCCTATCACGACATAGACACCGCCTTCCCGGTACGCGTCGCGGCGCTGGATGCCGGGCTCGACCGGCACCCAGCGCCGGACCAGCCACTGGCCGGCGCGGCGTACCAGGGTGTCGCTCTCCGCGCGGTCCGGGAGTGCCGGCAGTTCCTCGGCCGGGTCGGCGGTGTCGAGGTCCGTGCGGCGTACCGACCAGTTCGTGTACTCCTGCCCGAGCGATCCGAAGAGGCCGTGCAGCCCGGCGTGGGCAGGTGCCGTCGGCTCGGTGTCGTACGTGGGCAGGGCGCTGCGCGTCACCAGCGTCACGGCGAGCGGACGTGCGTCGTGTCCTGTGCGGACGAGGGCCTTGATCATGCGGAAGGCCGCGATGACGCCGTCCTCCTGAGCCGCGGTGAAGCCGGCGGTGTCGTCCGCCGGCAGCGCGCCCCGGTCCTCCGGCGCCGCACCGGGCGCGATCCAGACGAGGTGGCCGACCGGCGCCAGATCCCGGAGCCGGGACGTGATCTCGTCCGTCGACGCGCTCGGTGCGAGGTCCCACATCGTGGCCCTCGGGTACTGGCGGGCGAGCCCGGCCCGCTGCCCGGTGGTTCCTCCCACCACGAGGACGTGTTCCGCGGGCGGCAGGACGCGGGTGCCGCAGGCGTGCCCGGACACGGGTTCCCAGACCGGTGCGAACAATGAGGGGGCCGGTTCCTTGAGCCGGCGCGAGGTGTAGCCGGTCATCCGGACGCAGACCTCCCCGTCGCCGTCGACGAGGTCCACGTCGAGCCGGCTCAGCGCGGTCGCCGTCCGGGCGCTGTCCGCGACACGGACGACAGCCCACATCGAGGCCGTGCAGGGTGCGAAGAGTTCGAACCTGTCGAGCGCGAACGGCACGACGGTCTCCACGGCGGCCCCGCCGTCGGCGAGTTGCAGCGCGATCGAGGACTGGATGGCCGAGTCCAGCAGCGCCGGGGGCAGTACGTACCCGGTGCCGGCGGGGTCCGTACCGGCCGGCAGGTCGAGCCGTGCCAGCACGGTGCCGGAGCCGACGTGTGCCTCGCGGACGGCGCGGAGCGACGGCCCGTGGACGATGCCCATCGCCGCGAGTGCCGTACGGACGCGTTCCGCGGACACGGCTGTCCCGCACACCGCGCGGAGCGACGCGAGGTCGACGCGGTCGGGGCGGGCCGTGCCCAAGAGAGCCACGCGCCCGGTGGAGAACACGACCGGACCGGCATCCCGAGCGGTGTTCGAGGCGATCTCGAAGGTGAGTTCTTCGCCTTCCGCCGGCTTCACCAGGACATCGACGCCCAGTGGCTCGTCGTCGAGGGCGAGCGGCCGTACCCAGGTCATGTCGCGTATCAGCAGGGGTGTTGTCGCCACTGTGCCCCATGCACGCGCCGCCGCCTCCCGTGCCATTTCGAGGTGGGCGGCGCCCGGGAGGACGCGCTGCCCGCGCACCGTGTGGTCGCGGAGGACGGCTTCGTCGCCGTTGAAGAGCGTCGAGGCCCGCAGCGCGCCGGGGAGGTCCGCCACCGTCGACGACCGCTGGATCAGCGGATGGTGCGGGAGGGGCCGGCCGGGGGTGGTGACGGGCGGAGGCGACAGGGGCGGGGTTCCGGCCCAGTGGCTCTCCCCGGCGAACGGGTAGGTCGGCAGCGGGATCCGGCGATGGGCCCCCGCTGCGAACGCTGACCCGTAGTCGAGGTCGACGCCCTGTGCGAAGTACCTGGCGAGGGCGGTGAGGTCCGCGCGGTACGGAACGGCATCCGCTTCGGAACCCGTCGGGTGTGCGCAGCGGCGCAGACATTCCTCGCCGTGGCTCTTCTGCGCACCGGCACCCGCGGAGCCCTTGCGCGCCGGCACCGCCCGGCCGGTGAACGCCCCTGGCCCGTCCAGCCCTTCGCCGAGGATCCGCAGCAGCTCCGTGCGGTCCGCCGCCACGCAGGCGAACCGGTGGACGAACCAGTCCCGGCCGACGGCGAGCGTGTGGGCGAGGTCGCCCAGGTCGGGGAGTTCCTCGCGGCGGCAGTGCTCCGCGAGCCGGTCCAGTTGCTGAACCAGCTGTTCACGTGAGTGCGCGGAGAGGACCACGAGATACGCGGGACGTGGCGTACGGGCGCGGGCCCGGGCGGCGGGAGGCGCTTCCTCGATGACGAGATGCGCGTTGGTGCCGCTCGCGCCGAAGGAGCTGACCGCGCCGCGGCGCGGTCCGCCGTCGGCCGGGGGCTCCCAGCGGTGGCTGCGCGTACTCACGTAGAAGGGGCTGCCTTCGAGGCCGACGGCGGGGTTCGGCTTCTCGAAGTGGAGCGAGGCCGGAATCTGCTGGTGCCTCATCGAGAGGAGGACCTTGAACACCCCCGCGACCCCTGCGGCGAACTGGGTGTGTCCGAGGTTCGTCTTGACCGAACCCAGCGCGCAGTAGCCGGACTTCTCCGTGCCGGCCCGGAACGCGCGGCTGAGCGCCGAGAATTCGATGGGATCGCCGAGCGGGGTGCCGGTGCCGTGCGCCTCCACGAGCCCGATGGACTCGACGTCGATGCCGGAGGACTCGTAGATGTCGCACAGCAGACGCTCCTGCGAGACGGAGCTGGGCGCCGTGATTCCATTGGTCGCACCGTCGTGGTTGCTGCCGGTGGCGCGGACCACGCCGTGGATGTGGTCCCCGTCGGCGATGGCGTCGTCGAGCCGCTTGAGCACCAGGACACCGACGCCCTCGCCCGGTACGAACCCGTCGGCACGGTGGTCGAAGGTGTGGCAGCGGCCCGTCGCGGAGAGCATTCCGGCGCCGTCGGCCAGCTCGTAGAGGCGCGGCGTCGACTGGACGAAGACACCGCCCGCCAGCGCCATCTCCGTCTCGCCCGACCGGAGCCCCCGGCACGCCAGGTCGATCGCGACGAGTGAGCTGGAGCACGAGGTGTCGACCGCCAGCGCGGGGCCCTTCAGATCGAGGAAGTAGGAGACGCGGGCCGGGATGAGCGACGCCATGTTCCCCCAGAACGCCTGGGCGGGCGCGTCGTCCCCGAGGACCTCCTGGTAGTCGCCCTTGTAGCAGCCCACGTACACGCCGCAGCGGGTCTCACCCAGATGCCGGCCGGCGTACCCGGCGTCCTCCAGTGCCTTCCACGCCTCTTCGAGAAGCAGCCGCTGCTGGGGGTCCATCGCGGCTGCCTCGACGCCCGAGATGCCGAAGAACATCGGGTCGAACCGGTCGATCCCGTGGAGGAATCCCCCCTGGGTGCAGCGCGCGGAGCCGTCGGCGCCGGTGTCCGCGAGTTTCCAGCGGGTCGCCTCCGTGATGAGATCGTCGCCGTTCGCGAGGTGCGTCCAGAGGTCGTCCAGGCTGTCGGATCCGGGGAATCGGCCGCTCATCCCGACAATGGCGATCGGCGCGTCGGCGGCGGGGCGTCCGGCGGGGCGGGAGCCGGGCCCGGTCCGTGGACGCGCTTCACCGGTGGCGGCCGGCGGCGGGACGGCCGGGCCGAGATCGGCGTACTCGGCGAGCAGATGCGCGGCGAGACGGTCGGCGGAGCTGTGGTCGAAGACGACGCCGGTCGACAGGTCGAGCCCGAGGGCCTCGTTCAGCAGATGGACAAGGCGGACCGCGAGGATGGAGTCGAGTCCGTAGTCGGCGAACGCGAGCCCGCCGTCGACCTCGTCCGGCGCCATGACCAGCACCTGCGCGATCGTCGCGCGCACGGTGCCGGCGACCCATTCGTCACGTGTGACACCGGGTGCGGCGTCCGGTGCTGCGTCGGGCGTCGTGTGCGCCCCGGCCCTCCCCGACCGCGGTGCGGTTTCGTCGGACTGCGGCCCGGCCTTCCCTGACCGCGGTGCGGCGGTCGCCGGGGTCGCGGCGGCCGCCGCCTCCCGGACCGGTGCCAGGTCCCCGACCCAGTACCGGTCCCGTGCGAACGGATACGTCGGCAGGGATATCCGGCGGGGCGACGCGGCCCCGTGCAGCCGCAGCCAGTCCAGCTCCGCTCCGCCGGCCCAGAGCGCGGCCAGCTTGTCGTGCTTCCCCTTGCGCACCCACCGTTCGACCAGGAGTTCCCTGAGGTCGTCGTCGGCCGAGATCTCGGCGACGACGCCCGGGGCCTGTCCGGCGCTGCCCCGGTGGAGGCCGGGTGTCCCCGCTCCGTCCCCGTTCTCCGCGTACCCGCGCAGTACCCGCAGGAGTTCGGGCAGTGAGGCGGCGGTCACCGCCAGGCGCTCCCGCATCGCCTCACGCCCGACCTGCAGGGTGAAGGCGAGATCCGCCAGTCCGACGGCCGCCCGCTCGGTCTCCCGGCGTTCGAGGAACGCCACCAGGCGCGCGGCGCAGTGCCGCAGCCGCTCCGGTGTCCGCGCGGAGAGAACGACGAGCTGCTCGCCCCCGCCGGACGCCGGCCGGTCCGGGGCGGGGTCCGCCACGTACTCCTCAAGGATCACGTGGGCGTTCGAGCCGCCTGCCCCGAAGGAGGAGACCGCCGCGATCCGTGGCGTCCGCGACTCCCACGGTGCGAGTGTCCGCTGGACGAAGAACGGCGTCTCCTCGAACCTGATGCCCGGGTTCGGCTCCTGGGCGTGCAGGCTCGGTACGAGCGTGCGGTGCCGGAGCTGGAGTACGGCCTTGGTCACCCCCGCGATCCCCGCGGCGGCTTCCAGATGTCCGATCATCGACTTCACGGAGCCGATCGCGCAGAACTGCTTCTCGTCCGTGGACTCCTCGAAGGCGAGCGAGAGACCCTTCACCTCGATCGGGTCGCCCAGCTCCGTGCCGGTGCCGTGCGCCTCGACGTAGCTCACCGCCCGCGCCGGAACCCCGGCCCGGGTCAGCGCGTCGCGGATCAGTTCCGCCTGGGCGGTCGGGCTCGGCACCGTATAGCCGTGGGACCGCCCGCCGTGGTTGATGCTTGTCCCGCGCACCACTGCGAGGACCTGGTCGCCGTCGGCGAGAGCGCGCGTGAGGGGCTTCAGCAGCACGGCGCCCACACCCTCGCCGGGCACGAACCCGTCACCGCCGCTGCCGAAGCTCCGCACCCGGGCCTGCGAGGACAGCATGGTGGAACGGCACAGCTCGACGTAGTCGGACGGATGCAGATACAGGTTCACCCCACCGGCGATGGCCAGCTCGCAGGAGCCCCGGCGCAGGTGCTCGCAGGCTTCGTGGATCGCCGTGAGCGAGGAGGAGCACATCGTGTCGATGGTCAGGCTCGGGCCGTGGAGGTCCAGGACGTACGAGGTACGGGCGCTGAGCGAGGCGAAGGAGAGCGAGGGCACGACCGTTTCACCGGACGGCAGCCGGGCCGCGCCGTGCCGTGCGTGGCCGGACTTGGTCACACCGGCGAAGACACCCACGCGCCGCTGATGGCGTCGGGCCAGTTCCTCGCGGGTGTATCCCGCGTCTTCGATCACTTCCCAGGATGCCTGGAGGAAGAGGCGCTCCTGCGGGTCCATGGCGTAGGCGTCACGCGGTGCGATCCGGAAGAAGTGCGGATCGAACGCCTCGAAGTCCCGCAGGAATCCGCCCCACTTGCTGTAGCTGCGTCCGGTGGCGACGGCTGTGTCACGATCCGGCTCGTAGAAGCCGTCCAACGGCCAGCGGCCGGGGGGAATCTCCGTGATGCAGTCGCGGCCCGCCCTGAGGTTCGCCCAGAACTCGTCGGTGTTCTCGGCCTGCGGATAGCGCCCGCTCATCCCGATGATCGCGATGGCGCCGTCCGGCTCGGGCGGGCCGGACGCGGTGGCTGTCGCGGGTGTGTGCCGCGCCGCCGGTATCCGCAGCGGGACGGACGGGCCGTCGGTCCGCGCACCGGGGGACGGCGGGGTGGGTGCTCCGGCGAGCTTGCCGGCGATGGCGCGCAGTGTGGGGAATTCGTAGAAGAGCGTCGTCGGGACCTCCCCGTACATCGAGGACAGCTCCCTGTTGAGCTGTACGACCATGACCGAGTCGAGGCCCAGGTCGTCGAGCGGCCGGTCGGCGTCGATGTCGTGGACGGGGAGCCCGGTGACCCGGGCGAAGAGCTCCACGAGCGACCGGAGCGTCTCCCGGTCCGGCCTCCCGGCAGCCGTCTGCGCTGCGGGTGCGGCGGCGGGCGGGGGGACGGGAGCGGGCTCGACCGGCTCGCCGTGGTGCACCCAGATCTGGTCCTCGCCGGCCCGGCCCAACCGCCAGGCGCTCAGGAGGGCTTCGAGTCCGGCGTCCGACTCCATCGGCACAAGACCGCGGCTGCGCCGGAGGTACGCGCGGGTCGCGTCGTCGACCGCCATTCCGCCGTCCTTCCAGAGCGGCCAGGCGATCGCGACCGTATGCCCCGACCGTTCGGCGGCCGCGACGCGCGCGTTGCGGCGGGCGGCGTACTCGCCGAGATGGCCGTTGGCCGCGGCGTAGTCGCACTGGCCGGGATTTCCGGTGACCGCCGTGCCGGACGAGAAGACGAGGAAGGACTCGATGGGCATGTGCGCCGTGGCCCGGTCCAGGTGCGCCACTCCGTCGACCTTCGGGGCGAGGACCTTGTCCCACTGCTCCGTCGTCTTGTTCGTGAGGTACGCGTCGTGGATCACGCCCGCGGCGTGCACGATTCCGTGGATCGTGCCTGTCTCCTCGCCGACTCGCGCGACGAGATGGCGGACCTCCTCCCAGCGGGAGACGTCCGCGACGGCGTACCGGGCCACCGCACCGGCTTCCCGCAGCTCGGCGAGCAGCTGACCGATCCGGGCGTCCGGTGCCGAGCGTCCGACGAGGACGAGCGTCGGGCGTACGGCGTCCCGTGCGATCCGGCGGGCGACGACGGCGCCGATGCCACCGGCGCCTCCGGTGATCAGGTAGACGCCTCCCGAGCGCCAGGGCGTGCCCGTGCCCTCGGCCGCCGAGGGCACCCAGCTGCGCACCCGGCGTTCCGCGCCCCGGTGCAGAACGAGTGTGTCGTCCGTGTGCCCGGCGTTCTCCAGGACGATCGCCGCGACGGCGTCCGCGTCGCGCTCACCGTCGAGAGCGAGAATCTGCCCGGTGATGTGCGGACTTTCGAGCGCCGTCGTGCGCAGGAATCCCGCGAGCGCGGGTCCTGCGGCCTCGTCGCCGTCCGCCGGTGTCACGACCTGCACAAGGGTGGCGCCGTCGTGCGCCTGCCCGGCGATCCCCCGGACGATCTCGAAGACCTGGCGCGAGAGGTCGGTGAAGCGGGTCTCCGGGCGCCGTTTGGCGGTCGTGACGGCGTGGCAGCGCACCCCCGGCAGACGGCGCTCCACACTGTCCCGCAGCGCCGCCGGCGCTCCGCAGAGGATCACGGCATGACGTGTGTACGCGGCCCTGTCGGCCAGGTCCCGCGACGCGGGCTTCGGCGTCCAGCGGGGTACGAACAGTGTCGTGCCGGCCGAAGAGCCTCGTCCAGCACCGCTGTTGGCCCTCTCCGCGCGGTCGGGGAGCCAGTACCTGTCGCGTGCGAACGGGTACGCGGGCAGGTGCGCGCGCCCGGGCAGGGCCGGGCCGGCGGCCTCGTACAGCCGCCGCCAGTCGACCTCCTCCCCGGCGCTCCAGCGCGCGACGGCGTCGGCGAGGCCGTCCTGCGCCGGCCGGTCGCCGTGCTGTGCCCCGCTCACCCGTCCACCCTGCTGCCCGCTGATGAACTGCCGTAATTTCTCGGCGAGTTCCCGGTGGGAGGAGACGACCCAGCCGATCCGTTCGGCCATGGCCTCACGCCCGGTCTGGAGCGTCCAGCCGATCGAACGGAGCGGAGCGGGACCGGTCGGGCCCTCCAGGTAGGCGAGCAGGTTCCGCGCCCGCTCACGGAGCTGCTGCTCCGTACGGGCGGAAAGGGGGACGGCGACCCGGCTCCCGGGGCCGTCCGTGTCCTGCGCCGGACTCGTGTCCGCCGTCCGCCCGGTGTACTCCTCCATGACTACGTGGCAGTTGGCGCCGCCGAATCCGAAGCTGCTGACCCCCGCCCGTCGTGGGGCGAGGCCACCGTCACGGTCGCGGGGCCGCTCCCACGGTTCATTGGCGCGCACGATGCGGAACGGGCTGCCGTCGAGCTGGATGTAGGGGTTGATCCGGTCGCAGTGCAGGCTCCGCGGAAGGGTGCCGTGTTCCATCGCGAGGACCACTTTGAGCAGCCCGGCGATGCCCGCGGCGGCTTCCAGATGACCGATGTTGGTCTTCACGGAGCCGATCCCGCAGGTCGCGGTGGTGTCGCCGCCGAGCTGCCGGAACGCAGCCTGGAGTGCGCGCACCTCGACGGGGTCGCCCAGGGCCGTGCCGGTGCCGTGGGCCTCCACATAGCCGATCGTGCGGGGGTCGATGCCTTCCATCGCCCGCACCACGAGGTCGGTCTGGGCAGTGCCGTTGGGCGCCGTGAGGGAGTTGGCCCGCCCGCCGTGGTTCTCCGCGGTCCCGACGATCACGGCGAGGATCGCGTCCCCGTCGCGCTCCGCGTCGGGGAGGGGCTTCAGCACGACGGCGCCGACGCCCTCGCCACGTACATAGCCGTTCGCCCCGCTCGCGAAGGTCCTGCACCGTCCGTCCGGGCTCAGCATGCCGGCCCGCCCGGCGCTGACGAACGTGTCGACGCTGAGCAGGAGGTTCACCCCACCCGCTATCGCGGCGTCGCACGCCCCGGAGCGGATGGCCTCGACGGCTCGGTGGACAGCGACGAGCGAGCTGGAGCAGGCCGTGTCGACGGGCTGGCTCGGGCCGTGGATGTCGAGTACGTACGAAATGCGGTTGGCGAGCATGGAGTGGGCGTTGCCGGTGGAGGTGAAGGCGTCCGGCGCGGTGCCGTGGGCGGCGAGCAGGGTCGCGTAGTCGGTCCCGGAGACACCGAGGAACAGTCCGGTGTTCGCCGGCAGGCCCGAGGGTGCGTAGCCGCTGTGCTCCACCGCGTTCCAGACCGTCTGCAGCGCCAGCCGGTGCTGGGGGTCCATCAGCTCGGCCTCACGCGGCAGGATGCGGAAGAAGGCGGCGTCGAACGCGTCGACGTCGTCGAGGACGGCCGCGTGGTGGGGAAACTCTGCCGCCTGTGCGATCCGCGCATAGTGCGCGTCGTAGCGGTCGAGGGGGAAGGCCGTGACGCTGTCGGTCCCCGCGGCCAGGTTCGCCCAGTACGCGTCCAGATCGGGTGAGCCGGGGAACCGGCCCGCGGCTCCGATGACAGCCACCGGAAGGGGCGGGTCCGCCGGTGCCGGGCACTGCGGGACGGCCGGCCCGGCGTCAGGGGCCCCGGTCGCCTCCTCAGCCGTTCCGGTCGTGGCTCCGGCCGTTCCGGTCGTCTCGCCACCGGACCCGTTCCCGGGGCCCGGGGCGGGCTCCCCGACGGGGTCCGGGGGGAGCGAGCTCCGGTAGGCCGCGCGCAGCGGGACTTCATGCTCCGTGAAGAGGTGCCTGCCCAGTGAGCCGAACGTATTGCGGTCGAAGAAGACCGCCGGGGTCAGATCGATACCGAACCGCTCGCGTACCTGCTGCGACAGGGTGATGAGCGAGATCGAGTCGAAGCCGAAGGCGTCGAAGCCGGTACGGGCGTCGAGTTCACCCGCATCGAACTTGAGAATGCCGCCCGCCATCTCCCGCAGCTCGTCCACCGCGAAGGAGATGACGTCGTCGCCGTCCTCCCCCGGTGCCTCCCGGTCCGCAGTTCCGGCTCCGTCCACCACCCGTTCGCTCACGTCCCGGTCCCCTCGCGGTCCTTCGTCATCGCCGCACCACAGGTCGTGGAGCACACCGACCACCTGGCCGTTCCGGTCCAGCAGGCCGACGGACCCGCCGAGTCCTTCTCCGACGGCGGTCACGTCGAAGACGACGTACGCGACCGGGACGCCCCCGCCGCCCCCGTCGGCGAGGAGCCGGATCTCGTCGATCCGGTGGGGTACTGTCCGTGCCCAGTGCGGTGAGCCCTGTCGCTTCGCTTCGGCCTGGAGGCCCTGCGCGACGGCGGCGAGGACATGCGGAGCGAGGGTGACGCGCGGCTTCACATGGTCCCGCTGGAGTTCGGGGGTGCCGACCTTGAGCACCAGTCGCCCGTCCGGCAGGCGGAACACCCCTTCCGTGCCGCTGAGTTGCGGCGGGTATCCGATTCCGCCGTCCGCGAGTTCCGCGAGGAATTCCGCCGGGGACTGCGGCTTCGCCCGGTCGGGCGCGAGCACGGCGGCGGAGATTCCTGCGAAGCGGTCCGCGCGGGGGCGGCCGGAGGGCGGCGTACGGTCCTCCTCACCCGCCGGCACGTCGAACGCCGCTACGGGCATCCGGGCCCCCGCCTCGTCCTGTGTGAACACGAGTCCGGATGCCTGTTTCCCGTCGCGGGTCTCGAAGACCGTCACCAGGCGGGCGGCAGTCGCCCAGTCGACCGGGCCCAGGAGGCGCAGCCGTCGCACGACGGACCCGTCGGCGAATCCGGAGACCTTGGTCGCGGCGAGCGCCAGGTCGATGGCGAAGGTCGGGACCACGCCACGCTTCCTGTCCTGCCGCTCTCCCGTGGTGCATCCGTAGTCGAGGAGATCGTCCAGGTGCACATCGAGCACGTACCGCAGTCCGTCGGCGTCCGACTCGTTCCTGCCGAGGAACGGATGGAGCTTGTCGCGCAGGGCGAGCGGCGCGATCACGGACGGCGCGCCCTCCTCCGGCGTGACCCAGCAGCGCACGCGCTCGAAGGGGTACGCGGGGAGCGAGACCCGTCGGGGGGCGTGTGTTCCTCGGTCGGCGTCGCGCCAGTCGACGCTCCTGCCGCCCACCCAGGTGGTGGCGAGCTGCCGCAGCCCCTCGGTCCGCGGGCCGCCGCTCGCGAGCGCAGCACCGAGCTCCCGGTCTCCCGCCAGATAGCGGTCGACGGCGGCGACGGCCTCCCCGGTGGTCCTCGCGAGGAACGCCCAGCGGTGCGGGAGTTCGTTCTTGCCGACGCGCAGTGTGAACGCGATGGCCGCGAGGTCCGGCTCCGTGCCGGCGGCCAGGTATGCACGGAAGCGGGTGAGATATTCCTCCAGGGCCGAGTCGTTCATCGCGGAGAACACGAGGAGCACCTCGCGCCCGTCCTGTGCGCCGTGCGGATCGCGGTCGGGCCGCGGGTGCTCCTCAAGGATGATGTGCGAGTTCATCCCTCCCGCGCCGATCGAAGTGATCCCCGCCCGTCGGGGGTGTGTGATCCTGCGTCCCTCCACGGTTGTCACCGCGGGTTCCCACGCGTCGAGTTCCCGCTGCAGACGGAACGGTGTACGGGAGAAGTCGATGTCCGGATTGGTCACCGAGCTGTGCAGCGAGGGGGCCAGCTTCCCCTTCTGGAACTGGAGGACGACCTTGGCGATGCCGATCATTCCGGCGGCGTGCAGCAGGTGTCCCATGTTCGACTTGACGGAGCCGATCGCACAGAACTCGGTGTCCTTCGTGTACTTCTGAAAGGCCGTGGTCAGCGCCTTCACTTCGATGGGGTCGCCCAGTGACGTCCCGGAGCCGTGCGCTTCCACGTAGCTGATGGTCCGTGGATCGACTCCGGCGTCGTCGATCGCCTTCTCGATCGCCCGGGCCTGCATGCGGGGGCTGGGGACGGTGAATCCGTTGCGCACCCCCGCGTTGGCGAGGGCCGTTCCCTTGATGACGGCGTACACATGGTCGCCGTCGCGCTCGGCCTCGACGAGCGGCTTGAGAACGAGGGCGCCGACGCCCTCCCCGAGTATGGTCCCGTCCGCGCCCAGACCGAAGCTCCGGATGACCTCGGAGGTCGCCGTCGTGAAGTGCTCCTGTGACGAGCTGATGAGGTTGTACGGGTGCAGCAGCAGATTCACTCCGCCCGCGACCGCCATCCGGCATTCGCCGGCCCGGAGCATCTGCACGGCCTGGTGCACACAGGTCGAGGACCCGGAGCACATCGTGTCCACGAACATCGAGGGGCCGGTGAATCCGTAGAAGTACGAGAGCATGTTGGGCAGCGTCGCCGTGTAACTGCCGCTCGCCGGGGAACCGCGCGTCAGACTGTTCTGGAATCCGTACAGGCCGTAGTGGTTGCTCATGGAGCCGGCCAGTACGCCGACGTCTCCGTCGTACTGCCGCTGGATCGTCTCGCGCGAATAGCCGGCGTCTTCGAGCGCCTCGACACCCGTCTGCAGGAACAGGCGGACCTCGGGCGACATGTTCTCCGCGTCGCGCTTGGAGATACGGAAGTAGCGGGGATCGAACATCTCGATGTCGCGGAGGAAGGTTCCGGTACGAATGGAGCTCTTGCCGAGCACGCTGCGGTCGCGGCTGTAGACCGCGTCGTGGTCCCAGCGTTCGCGCGGTACTTCGCGGAACTCGTGGCGGCCTTCGCCGAGCACGGACCAGAGGTCGTCGAGGGTGCCGGCGCCGGGGTAGGTCCCGGAGATGCCGATGATCGCGATGTCGTGGCGGTCGTCGCGCGGTCCGGGTGCGGCGGAGATACCGCCGGGGTCGGAGGCGGCCGGGGCGGGTACGCCCGGGGCCGGGG
>NZ_JBCEWQ010000198.1:0-14432 GCF_038448545.1 Streptomyces sp. CLV115 | reverse complement strand
CCCCCCCCCCCCCCCCCCCCCCCCCCCCCCCCCCCCCCCCCCCCCCCCCCCCCCCCCCCCCCCCCCCCCCCCCCCCCCCCCCCCCCCCCCCCCCCCCCCCCCCCCCCCCCCCCCCCCCCCCCCCCCCCGGCGGGCGGACGCCCGCCGGGGCCGGGGCCCGCCCAGGACGCCGTCGCCCGGGGCATTCGTTAAGAGGGTTCTCATACGGGCCGCCTAGCGTGCGCAACATGAACCCCAGGACCCCCACTGACCCCACCGCTCCCGCCGACCCCGAAGCATCCGAAGTCTCCGCAGCAGCCGATGCGTCTGATGCATCCGATGCAGCTGATGTGTCCGGCGCGTCCGGTGCCGAGGAGATCGTGGCCGAGAAGGCCGCAGCCTCGGACACCTCGTACGACCTGACCAAGGCCACCGGGGACGCGGTCACCGAGGGCGAGGGCGAGGACGGGGCGGAGGACGAGGACCTGGACGGCCTCGACGACGACTCGGCCAAGGAGACCTCCGGCCTGGGGGCGGCCGCCGCTGCCGTGGTCGCGGCCGGTCTCGGCGTCGTCGCACTGACCGGGTCCTGGACCGGCAAGGTCGCAGCCGAGCGCGAGACACTGATCGGCCAGATCAAGACCTCGGGCGGCGGGACCGCGGCCCAGCAGATCTCCGAGATCTACGGCGACGCCTGGCACTCCACCGCCCTGGTCAACGGACTCTTCGCCCTGCTGGCCCTGCTGGTCGGCATCTTCGCCCTGGTCCGCCCGGCCTTCGGCGTACCGTCCGCGCAACCGCAGCCCGGCTGGGTCCGCGCCGTCGCGACCGCCGGCATCGCGCTCGGCGTCCTCGGTCTGCTGCTCTCCGTCGGCATGTACTTCGACCTCATCGTCGCCCTGCCGACCGCGACCGCCACCCAGTAGGCACGACGGCCCGAGGACCGTCCTGTAGGGCATCCGACGAGCGGATCCGGGGCACCCCGCCCCACGAAGATGCGGATATTGCCCGATGTGGTGACACCCCCTGGGGAACGACAGTCGGGGCACGGCAGAGAAACCCTGCCGTCCCCGGCCCGAACGGGCCGTCGTCCCCAGGGAGAAGCACATGCACGTGTACCGGCTCCACGAACTGCGCGCCGCCGAACTGCGCCGCCGGGCCGAGCAGGACCGGCTCGTCCGGGAGGCCCTTCGCGCCCGCCGGGCGGCCAGGCGGGCCGCCCGCCGGGCCGCCCGGCACTCCGGGAACAAGGAGGCCGAGGGGCCGGTGAGTACCGGCCGGAAGCGCTTCGTCCCCGCCGCGTGAAGGCCGTGCGACGATGCCCGATGCCCGATGCCCGATGCCCGATGCCCGATGCCCGATGCCCGGTGAACCGGTGACCGGCGAGCTGGTGCCCGTCGGATCACCGCCCGTCGGATCACCGCCCGTCGGATCAGTGCCCGGCGCGGCGGTGGCCGGCCGCCCGGTTGCGGGAGCCGCGCGCCCGGTCCCGTATGCGATGCTCGGCGGCGTGGAGACCAGGTCCGTCAGTCCCGTCTTCGTCGGCCGCGAGGGCGAGTTCGCCGCGCTCGTCGATGTGCTCGGCCGCGCCTGCGCGCAGGGCAGCGGCGGCGGCCCGTGCGGGGCGGACGCCCCGGGCGAACCGCAGGCGCTGCTCATCGGCGGCGAGGCAGGGGTCGGCAAGACCCGGCTGGTCGAGGAGTTCCTCGCGGCGGCGGTACGCCGCGACGCGGTCGTCGCGGTCGGCGGCTGCGTCGAGATCGGCGCCGACGGCCTGCCCTACGCCCCGTTCTCCACCGCGCTGAGGGCCCTTCGCCGCACCCTGCCCGCCGAGGTCGCCGCCGCCTGCGCCGGGCAGGAGGGCGAGCTGGCCCGGCTGCTCCCCGAGCTCGGCGAGGCCGACCGGGACGCCGCCGACGAGCACAGCACCGCCCGGCTCTTCGAGCTCACCGCCGGACTCCTGGAACGCGTCTCCGCCGGGCGCCCCGTCGTCCTCGTCCTCGAAGACCTGCACTGGGCCGACACCTCCACCCGGCACCTCCTCTCCTATCTCTTCCGCACCGTGCGCAACGGCCGCCTCGTCGTGATCGGCACCTACCGCTCCGACGACATCCACCGCCGCCACCCGCTGCGCCCCCTGCTCGCCGAACTGGACCGGCTGCGCACCGTCCACCGGATCGAGCTCGCCCGCTTCAACCGCGCCGAGGTCCGCCGCCAGCTCACCGGCATCCTCGCCGCCACCCCCGAGACCGCCCTCGCCGACGAGATCTTCGAACGCTCCGACGGCAACGCCTTCTTCGTCGAGGAGCTCGCCCGCAGCCTGGAGAGCGGCGACCGTTCCCGGCTCTCCGACTCGCTGCGCGACCTCCTCCTCGTACGCGTCGAAGCGCTTCCCGACGACACGCAGAAGATCGCCCGGATCGTCGCCGAGGGCGGTTCCACCGTCGAGTACGAACTGCTGGCCGCGGTCGCCCGGCTGACCGAGGACGAACTCATCGAGGCACTGCGGGCGGCCGTCGGGACCAACCTGCTGCTCGCCACTCCGGAGGGCAACGGCTACCGTTTTCGGCACTCCCTGGTCCGCGAGGCCGTCAGCGACGACCTGCTGCCCGGCGAGCGCTCCCGGATCAACCGGCGCTACGCAGAGGCGCTGGAGGCCGACCCCGCCCTCGTCCGCGCCGGGGAGCGCGCCACCCGCCTCGCCAGCTACTGGTACGGCGCACACGACGCCGCCAAGGCCCTGCCCGCCGTGCTCAGGGCCTCCGTCGAGGCCCGCCACCGCCATGCGTTCGCCGAACAACTCCGCCTTCTGGAACGGGCGATGGAGCTGTGGGACGACGCCCCCGACGACGTACGCCGCACCCTGCGGCCCATCGACTACGCCGAGAGCTACCCGGCCTGCGGCTGCGACCCGGAAGCCGCCCCGCTGCGCTACCTCGACCTGATGGCCGAGGCCACCGTCGCCGCCCGGTTCGGCGGGGAACGCGAACGCGCCCTGGCCATCGCCAAGAAGGCCATGCGGGTCCTGGAGGGCGAGGACGACCCGTTGCGCGCCGCCTGGTTCTGGGTTCAGCGCTCCCGGCTGGTGCAGGACCTCACCCGGGGCGACGGCCGCGAGGAACTGGCCACCGCCCAAGAGCTCGTCCGCGGCCTGCCCCCGTCCGCCGTGCACGCCGACGTCCTGATGAGCGTGGCGGGCTGGGGCGCCCTGCACCGCCCGGGCGCCGAGACCCTGCTCGCCACCGACCGGGCGGTGGAGTACGCGAGGCTCGTCGGCGACGAGTACATCGAGCTGCACGCCCGGCTCACCCGTGGCCGGCTCACCGCCGAGGCGGGCGGGGTCGACGAGGGCATCGCCGAGATGTACGCCGTCCGCGACCGGGCCGACGAACTCCACCTGGTCGGCATCATGAGCCGGGCGGGCATCAACCTCCCGTCCACCCTCGAATCCATGGGCCGCTCCCTGGAGGCCGTGACCGCCGCGGACCACGGCATCGCGATCAGCCTCAGCCACGGCATCGCCGACATGGAGGCATGGGTCCGCTGCAACCGGGCGACCTCGCTGTTCTCCCTGGGGCACTGGGACGAGAGCCGGGCCACCACCGACGCGGCGGCCCGCGCCGCCCGGTACGGCAAGGCCCAGGGGCTGGTGGCCTCTCGCCGCACCGAACTCGCCCTCGCGCAGGGCGACCTGGCCGAGGCGGAGTTCCAACTCGCCCTGACCCGGCGCTGCTTCGGCTACCGAGACCCGCAGCCACAGCACGTCATCGACCCCGCACGCCACGCCGTCGCCCTCGCCGCGCAGCAGGGCCGACTGGCCGACGCGCGAGCCGAGTTCGAGGCCCGGTCGGAGCAGGGTTTCCCGCCCGGAACCCAGCGGTACGCCTTGCCGCTGCTCCACGCCGTCGCCGAGGCCGAGGCCGATGCCAGGGGCCTGCCCAGCGCCGACCCCGGCCGGCCGGCGATCCTGGCCGCCGTCCGCGCCCACCTGAAGCGGCTCCCGATGCTGGTCCCGGTCTGGGCCGCGCACGGCCTCCTCGTCGATGCCGAGCTGGCCAGGGCGGAGGGCATCGACACCCCCGCCCACTGGTCCCGCGCCGCAGCCGCCTTCGCGCCGCTGCACCGCCCGTACGAGCTGGCCCGGATCCGGCACCGCTGGGCCGAGGCCCTCCTCGTCGCCTCGGGCGACCGGACCGCCGCCGGCACGCTGCTGCGCGAGGCACACCGCACCGCCGCGCGGCTCGGCGCCCGCCCGCTGATGACGGCCGTCGAGCTGCTGGCCGGCCGCGCCCGCGTCACCCTGGCCGCCGCGGACCGCGGTGCCACCCCCGAACTCCCGCCCGCCGTCACCGTCCCGGACGAGGCCGACTCCGGCGCCGGCGACGGCACGGCGGACCCGGAGCGCGTCGCCGACCGGCTGCGCGAGGCGGCCGCCGCCGCGGTGGAGTCCTTCGGGCTGACCCGGCGCGAACAGGACGTGCACCGGCTGGTCGCCGAGGGCCACACCAACCGCAGGATCGCCGAGCAGCTCTACATCTCGCCCAAGACGGCGAGCGTGCACGTCTCCAGCATCCTCGCCAAGCTCGGCGTCTCCAGCCGCGGCGAGGCGGCCGCCCTCGCCCACCGGCTCCGCCTGTATCCCGCCCCCGGCGACGCCTGACGGGGACCGGGCCACCCGCTCAGGACCGCGCGCCGCCCACATCCCTGCCCATGTCCCCGTCCGCTTCCGGGGCCGCTCCCGGATCCTGAGCGGCCTCCGGATCCGCCCGATCCACATGGTCCGCCGGGTCCGCCGGGTCCGCCTGATCGGCGGCGGCATGCGCACTCGGGCTGCCGTCCGCGCCGGAGGCCCGGACGACCACCTTCCCGGAGGCCAGGTCTATCGGCCCGCGTCCCGGGTCACCGACACCGAGATCCACCCGGGTCAGCTCCAGCCGCTTCTGTTCGTCGGAGGCATGCTTGCGGCCGGGCGCGAAGAGTTCCTCGAAGAAGTTGAACACCGGCCGCACGCCCTTTCACCTGCTGTAGCCGCTATCGCACCGCCAGCACCAGGATCCTGTCGTCTCCCGGCTTCGGGGTGCCACGGGTGTCCGTATTGCTCGTGACGAGCCAGAGCCTGTCGCCGCCCGCCGCGAGCACGGTGCGCAGACGGCCGTACTTTCCTTCCAGGAACGACTGAGGGGCCGCCAGAGGTTCCTCGGCGTCATTGCCGGACAGCGGGATCCGCCAGAGCCGCTTGCCGCGCAGGCCCGCCATCCAGATCGAACCCTTGGCGAAGGCGATCCCGCTCGGGGAAGCCTCGGACGTCTTCCACTGTGCCACGGGATCGATGAAACCCTTCTTCCCCGCCTTGCCCTCGGCCTCCGGCCAGCCGTAGTTCCCACCCGGCACGATCCGGTTCAGCTCGTCCCGGGTGTCCTGGCCGAATTCGGACGCCCACAGCTGCTTGTGCCCGTCCCAGGCCAGCCCCTGCACATTGCGGTGCCCGTACGAATACACCACGGAGTCGGCCTCCGGGTTGCCGTGCAGCGGCTGCCCGTCCGGGGTCATCCGAAGGATCTTGCCGGCCGGCGACTTCCTGTCCTGCGCGAGACCTTCGTCGCCCGTATCCCCGGTGCCCGCGTACAGCATGTGGTCCGGGCCGAAGGCGATCCGCCCGCCGTTGTGGATCGAACCCTTGGGGATGCCGCGCAGGATCGTGTCGGGCGCGCCCAGCAGCCGGCCGGGGGTCGTGCCGTTCTCGTCGTACTGCATACGCGCAATGCGATTGTCGGACTCGGTCGTGAAATACGCGTACACCATGTGGTCCGCGCCGTACGTGGGGGAGACCGCGATCCCCAGCAGTCCGCCCTCACCGGCGGGGGACACCCCGGGCACCGCGCCCAGCAGCGTCTTCCTGCCGGTCTTCGCGTCGATCCGGGTGATCGTGCCCTTGTCGCGGGAGGAGACCAGCAGATCGCCGCCGGGCAGTTGTGCCAGCCCCCAGGGCGAATCCAGGCCCTCGGTGAGCGTCGACACCACCTTCACCGAGCCCTTGGCGGGCGGCAGGGCGGGCGATGCGGACGGGGCGGCCGACCGGCCCGGAGCGGTGGGGGAGGCGCTCGCCGCCGACGGCGTCCGCCCGGCCCCCGCCGTGCTCCCGGAGCCGTCGCCCGGGGAACACCCCGCGGCCAGCGCCAGCGAACCGGCCGCCAGCGCGGCCACCGTCCCGCGGCGCAGACCCCGGCCCGGGCCCCGCGGCCCGGCAGGGTCTCGTACAGATCCGAACAGAACACCGCGCACAGCACCGATCCCTTCGACGGCCACCTGACTACTGTTCTTACACCGCGGCCCCGCTCCGGAGTTCCCGATGCCCGCCGATTCTGCCGCCCGGCGCGCACGTACGAGGGCGGATCTCAGTCCCACGACCCCTGCGCACCGGGCAGCGCGGCGATCTCCGCCAGGTCCCGCGCGGTCAGCTCCAGCCCGGCCGCCCCCGCGTTCTCCACCGCCCACCGCTCCCGCTTGGTCCCCGGCACCGGCACCACGTGCGGCCCCTGCCGCAGCACCCAGGCCAGCGCCACCTGCGCGGCACTCGCCCCGTGCCGCTCGGCGATCCGCCGCAGACCGACCACCACCGGCTGGTTCGCCGCCATCATCTCCGCGGTGAACCGGGGGTGCCGGGCCCGCAGATCGTCCGGTTCGAAGCCCTGCCCCGGCGTCAGAGTGCCGGTCAGATAGCCGTTCCCCAGCGGCATCGCCGCCAGCAGCCCGACACCCCGCGCCGAACACCACGGAAGCAACGACTCCAGCGCCTGCGGCGACCAGACCGAGAGCTCCGCCTGCACCGCGCTCACCGGGAAGACCTGCTGCACCCGGTCCAGCTGACGGATCGTTTCGTCGTACATCCGCGATCCCGGCCGGCGCGAGGCCCGCGCCCCGATCGCGCAGAGTCCGAGCGCCCGCACCTTTCCGGCGGTCACCAGCTCCGCCATCGCGCCCCAGGTCTCCTCGACCGGCACCTCGGGGTCGGCCCGGTGCAGTTGGTACAGATCGATCACATCGGTCTGGAGCCGGCGCAGCGAGGCGTCGCAGGCCCGCCGCACATAGCCGGGGCGGCCGTTGGCCACGATGTGCTGGTCGCCCACCAGCAGTCCGCACTTGGTGGAGACGAACGCTTCCGACCTGCGGCCCTTCAGCGCCCGCCCCACCAGCAGCTCATTGGTGAACGGGCCGTACATGTCGGCCGTGTCGAGCAGTTGGACACCCGCGTCGAGCGCGGCGTGCACCGTACGCAACGCACGGTCACCACGCTGCTGCGAGGCGCTGTAGGCCCAGCTCATCGGCATGCAGCCGAGACCGATCGCCCCCACGGCGAGCGCCGCCGCACCGAGACTCCTGCGCTCCAACTCCCCGACCCTCCCCAGGCCCGCCGCCGAACCGGGCCCATGCCCCGCCGTCGCGGGACCGCACCGCACCCCAAAGTAACCTCTGCCGCCCGCCCGTCCTCGCACGGCCTCCGGCGATTAGCCTCCTGACCATGACTTCGACGAACACTCCCGACGTGACGAAGACGCCCCAGGTGTGGCTGCCGTTCCCGGCCGACGAGGTGCCAGGGCTCCCCGGGGGGCTCGACTACCGGCTCTGGGACGGGGGACCGGACTACCCCGCCGACCCGGCCGACTGCGCCTTCTACGTCGTGCCGTACATGAAGGGCGCCGCGGTCGCGGTCCGCCCGCTGGCCGGCATGACGTCCGTCCGGGTCGTGCAGACGCTCTCCGCGGGCATCGACCACGTCGAGCCCGCGCTCGGCCTGCTGCCGGACGGGGCGCTGGTCTGCAATGCCAAGGGGGTCCACGAGGCGTCCACCGCGGAGCTCGCCCTGACTCTGATCCTCGCCTCCCTGCGCGGTGTTCCCGGCTTCGTCCACGGCCAGGACAAGGAGGAGTGGCGGTCCGGCTTCTACCCCGCGCTCGCCGACAAGTCCGTGCTGATCGTGGGGTACGGATCGATCGGATCCGCCATCGAGGACCGGCTCGCGCCCTTCGAGTGCGCCCGGGTGGTGCGCGTCGCGCGCTCCGCGCGGGCAACCGCACGCGGCCCCGTACACCCGCTCGACGAGCTGCCCGCGCTGCTGCCCGAGGCCGATGTCGTGGTGCTGTCCACCCCGCTGAACCCGTCCACGCAGGGGCTGGTCGACGCGAAATTCCTGGCCGCGATGGCGGACGGGGCGCTGCTCGTGAACGTCGCCCGGGGCGGCGTCGTCGACACCGAGGCGCTGCTGGTCGAACTCGGGTCCGGCCGGCTGCGGGCCGCCCTCGACGTCACCGACCCGGAACCGCTGCCCGCCGGCCACCCCCTCTGGCACGCTCCGAACGTCCTGATCACTCCTCATGTGGGCGGCAGCACGTCGGCCTTCCTGCCGCGCGCCAAGCGGTTGCTGGCCGGGCAGCTGAGCCGGTTCGCCGCGGGGGAGCCGGTGGAGAACGTGGTACGCGCCATCGGCTGACCACGCTGCGGAGGCCCCCGGTCGCACACCGTTCCGACAACTCCGCAGGTCGTCACGGAGAGTAGAGGAACTATGTCCCTGCGTGACGAGTCTGGTGTATCGTCCCGAAAGGGGCGCTGCGCCGTGGAAGGGACGGCGCCGGGGAGGACGCGACACGCGAGGGGGCGACGGGCGATGTACGGCCGATGGGTGCACGATCCGACACCGCGGGGCAGCCGACGGGGACCGGCGGGACGCCGGGTGCGCGCGCACCCGACGACACCGGGGGCGCCCCGGTGAGCGCGCCGGCCGACGCCCTCGGGGCCCTCCTCTCCCGGAGGCCGGCCGTGGGCGGCGCGTCCGCGCTGGTCTGGCAGATCCTGCTCGGCGTCGTCTGGGCCGGATACGCCGTGGGAGCGGCCCTCGGCTGGGGTTCTCCACAACTGGCCCTCTTCATGGGGGATTTCGGGCTCAGCGCGGCGGCACTGATCGCCGCCGTCTCCTGCTTCCGCTACGCACGGGCCGGCTCCGGCGGGCTCCGGCCCGCCTGGCTGCTGTTCGCGCTCTCCTCGTTCATGGCCTCCGCCGGCAACGCCGTCTGGGGCTGGTACGAGGTGGTGCTCGGGCTCCCGGTGCCCACGCCCTCGCTCGCCGACGTCTTCTTCCTCTGCTTCGCGCCGCCCGCCATCGTCGGGCTGCTGGTCCTCGCCAAGCGCCCGGTCACCAGGGCCGGCTGGCTCTGTCTCGCGCTCGACTCCTGGCTGATCGGCGGCTCGCTGCTCACGCTCTCCTGGAGCCTCGCCCTCGCCCACACCGCGCATCTGGTGGACGCCGAGGGCGTGAGCGTGGCCCGCGTGGCGCTGGCGCTGGCCTATCCGCTGCTCGACATCGTGCTGGTCTCCATGGTGCTGGCGCTGCACTTCCGGCGTTCCAGCGTCAACCGCTCCGCGGTGAACACCGCAGTCGCCGCACTCGCCCTGACGGTGCTGTCCGACGCCCTGTTCACCTCACCGCTGCTGCGCCAGACCTACCACTCCGGCCAGATGCTGGACGCGGGGTGGTTCGCCGGCTCACTGCTCCTCGCGTACGCCCCCTGGGGCGCCAACAGGGCCGCGGACAACTCCTTCCCGCCCCCGGGCACACAGCCCACCAGCCGCCCCATCGCCGGCTCGCTGGCCGCGCTGACGCCCTATCTCGCCGCCGCCGTCTGCACCCTCGGCATCCTGTACAACGCCGTCGAGGGCCGCCGGGTGGACCGCGTGGTGATCCTCACCGGCTGCACGGTGGTGCTCGCCCTGGTCGTGCGGCAGGGCATCATGCTCGTCGACAACATCGCCCTCACCCAGGAACTGGCGCAGAAGGAGAACCACTTCCGCTCCCTGGTGCAGGGCTCCAGCGACGTCATCATGATCGCCGCACCCAACGGCGTGCTGCGCTACGTCAGCCCCGCCGCCGCCGGGGTGTACGGGCGCGAGGCCGACGAGCTGGTCGGCGCCGAGCTGTCCTCGATCATCCACCCCGACGACCTGGGGCGGGTGGTCCACGAAGTGCGCCGGTTCCTCGCCGCCCCGCCGGGCGAGGAGCCCACCACCCGGATCGAGTGCCGCTTCAGATCCGGCACGGGGGACTGGCTCAACGTCGAATCCACGGTCAACCGCCACCAGGGCGGGCTGATCCTCAACAGCCGTGACGTGACCGAACGGGTCCGGCTCCAGGCCCAGTTGCAGCACAACGCCGAGCACGACCCGCTCACCGACCTGCCCAACCGCGCCCTGTTCACCAAACGGGTCCGCCAGGCCCTCGGCGGCCGCCGCTCGGGCGACTCCGGCACCGCCGTGCTCTTCATCGACCTCGACGGCTTCAAGGCGGTCAACGACCGCCTCGGCCACCAGGCGGGCGACGAGCTCCTCATCCAGGCCGCCCGCCGCCTCCACGAATCGGTCCGGGCCGGTGACACCGCCGCGCGTCTGGGCGGCGACGAATTCGCGGCGATCATCCTCGGTGACGGCACCCGCGACCAGCCCGCCCGGGAATGCCAGGTCCACGAGATCGCCGACCGGCTGCGCCTCACCCTCGCCCAGCCGTACCGGATCGGCACCGGCGAGGTCCGGGTCGCCGCCTCCATCGGGGTGGCCTTCGCCGAACCCGGCATCACCCCCAGCGACCTCATGCGCAACGCGGATCTCGCCATGTACCGCGCCAAGGCGGGCGGCAAGGACCGCGTCGAGCTGTACGCCCCGCAGATGCAGGCCGATGTGGTGCGCCGCTCCGAGCTGGCCGCCCGGCTGCGCACCGCCCTGCGCGACGGCGAGTTCGCCCTGCTCCACCAGCCGGTCGTGCACCTCGCCACCGGCAGGGTCGCCGCCGTCGCCGCCCAGGCCCGCTGGCGCTCCGCCCAGGGCATCCTGTTCACCCCGGCCGAGTTCCTGCGCGTCGCCGAGGACAGCGACCGCACCTCCGAGCTGGGCCGCTGGCTCCTCGAAGAGGCCGTCGAGCAGGCCGCCGACCGGGCCAGGGCCGGGCACCCGGTCTCCGTCGCCGTGCGCCTCTCCGCCCGCCGGCTCCTCGACAAGGGCACGCCGTTCGGCTCCGTGGAGGCGCTGCTCACCCGGCACGGCCTGCCCTCCGGCGCCCTGATGATCGAGGTCTCCGACAGTGACCCCCGGATCTCCTTCGACGAACTGGAGCAGCGTCTCGTGGCCCTGCGTCGCATCGGTGTCCGTATCGCGCTCGACGGCTTCGGCAGCGGCTACGCCGCGATCAACGCCCTGCGCCGCCTCCCCATCGACGTACTGAAACTGGACCGCGGTCTCGTCGAGGGCGTGGTGGAGTCCGCCCGGCTGCACAAGATCACCAGCGGCCTGCTGCGTATCGCCTGCGACCTCGGCATGCAGTCCGTGGCCGACGGGGTCGACGTACCGGAGCAGGTCCTCGCGCTGCGCGCCATGGGCTGTACGCACGGCCAGGGAATGGCCTTCTCCGGGCCGGTCGACGAGTACCGGCTGCGCCGCGCCCTGGCCCGCGGCGAGTTCCCGGTGCCCGGCAGCGCCATGGCCCAGCCCGTCCTGACAGGCGGCCAGATCCCGCTCCTCAGCGGCTCACATGCTGAGACGCCCATCCCACCCACTTGACACGTCGAGTGCGTCGGAGAGAGGGTCATTGCCATGCGCACCCGAATTCTCGTACTTGGAAAGCGCGTCGGCTGAAGCAGGGTCCCACCATGGCACTCTGCAGACCGCACCGACGCGCTCCCCTCGCTTGCCTCACGGCACGGGGGGTTTTTTGTTGCACCGGCACCACGCAAACTGACGCAAAACACCCGCAGAAACCCTCAGCTTCGAGAAGAGAATGCCGATGACCGAGCAGGCCACCGGGGCCCACCATCCCCAGCCGCGGGCCCGTAACGGCGGATCGTCCCCCGCCACCGTTGAGCACGTCACGGGCGCGCAGTCCCTCATCCGCTCCCTTGAGGAGGTGGGGGCCGACACGGTATTCGGCATTCCCGGCGGCGCCATCCTTCCGGCGTACGACCCGATGATGGACTCCACCCGGGTCCGCCACGTCCTGGTCCGCCACGAGCAGGGCGCGGGGCACGCGGCCACCGGCTACGCGCAGGCCACCGGCAAGGTCGGCGTCTGCATGGCGACCTCGGGCCCCGGTGCCACCAACCTGGTCACCCCGATCGCCGACGCGTACCTGGACTCGGTGCCGATCGTCGCGATCACCGGGCAGGTGGCCTCCGCCGCCATCGGTACCGACGCCTTCCAGGAAGCCGACATCTGCGGCATCACCATGCCGATCACCAAGCACAACTTCCTGGTCACCAAGGCCGAGGACATCCCGCACACGATCGCCGAGGCATTCCACATCGCCTCCACCGGCCGTCCGGGCCCCGTCCTCGTCGACATCGCCAAGGACGCCCTCCAGGCGCCGACCACGTTCAGCTGGCCGCCGACCCAGGACCTGCCCGGCTACCGTCCGGTCACCAAGCCGCACGCCAAGCAGATCCGCGAAGCCGCCAAGCTGATCACCCAGGCCAAGCGGCCGGTGCTGTACGTCGGCGGCGGTGTCATCAAGGCGGGGGCCACCGCCGAACTGAAGGTCCTCGCAGAGCTCACCGGAGCGCCCGTCACCACCACACTGATGGCGCTCGGCGCATTCCCCGACAGCCACCCGCTGCACGTCGGAATGCCGGGCATGCACGGTGCGGTCACCGCCGTCACCGCGCTGCAGAAGGCCGACCTGATCGTCGCCCTCGGAGCCCGTTTCGACGACCGCGTCACCGGCAAGCTGGACAGCTTTGCCCCGTACGCCAAGGTCGTCCACGCCGACATCGACCCCGCGGAGATCGGCAAGAACCGGGTCGCCGACGTGCCGATCGTCGGGGACGCCCGCGAGGTCCTGGCCGACCTGGTCCAGGCGGTCCAGGCGGAGCACACCGACGGCCATGTGGGTGACTACGAGGCGTGGTGGAAGGACCTCAACCGCTGGCGCGAAACCTACCCGCTCGGTTACGACCTGCCCGAGGACGGCAGCCTCTCGCCGCAGCAGGTCATCCAGCGCATCGGCGAGCTCGCCCCCGAGGACACGATCTTCGCGGCGGGCGTCGGCCAGCACCAGATGTGGGCCTCGCACTTCATCAAGTACGAGCAGCCCGCCACCTGGCTGAACTCCGGCGGCGCCGGAACGATGGGGTACGCGGTCCCGGCCGCGATGGGTGCCAAGGCCGGCATGCCGGACCGCACCGTCTGGGCGGTCGACGGCGACGGCTGCTTCCAGATGACCAACCAGGAACTCACCACCTGCGCGCTCAACAACATCCCGATCAAGGTCGCGATCATCAACAACGGCGCCCTCGGGATGGTCCGCCAGTGGCAGACCCTGTTCTACAACCAGCGGTACTCCAACACGGTGCTGCACTCCGGCGCGGACACCGAGGGCGTCCCGGCGAAGGGCACCCGCGTGCCGGACTTCGTCAAGCTGTCCGAGGCCATGGGCTGCCACGCGATCCGCTGCGAGGACCCGGCCGACCTGGACAAGGTCATCGCGGAGGCCAACTCCATCAACGACCGCCCCGTCGTGGTGGACTTCATCGTCCACGAGGACGCCATGGTGTGGCCGATGGTCGCCGCCGGCACCTCCAACGACGAGGTCATGGCCGCCCGCGGGGTCCGTCCCGACTTCGGCGACAACGAAGACGACTGAGAGACAGAGAGAGACCGACTCCATGTCCACCAAGCACACGCTCTCCGTCCTGGTCGAGAACAAGCCCGGTGTCCTCGCCCGGATCACCGCCCTGTTCTCCCGCCGCGGCTTCAACATCGACTCGCTCGCGGTCGGCACCACCGAACACCCCGACATCTCCCGCATCACCATCGTCGTGGGTGTCGAGGACCTGCCCCTTGAGCAGGTCACCAAGCAGCTCAACAAGCTGGTCAACGTCCTGAAGATCGTCGAACTCGAGCCCTCCGCTGCGATCCAGCGCGAGCTCGTCCTGGTGAAGGTCCGCGCCGACAACGAGACCCGCTCCCAGATCGTCGAGATCGTCCAGCTGTTCCGCGCCAAGACCGTGGACGTCTCCCCGGAGGCCGTCACGATCGAGGCGACCGGCGGCGCCGACAAGCTGGAGGCCATGCTCAAGATGCTGGAGCAGTACGGCATCAAGGAGCTGGTCCAGTCCGGCACCATCGCCATAGGGCGCGGCGCGCGCTCGATCACCGACCGTTCGCTGCGCGCCCTCGACCGTACGGCGTAGCCGTCACCCCTCTCGCCGCTCGTATGGCGAGACCCGAAAACGTATCTGACGCACCCCGCCGTACGGTGGGACGCAACACCTGCACACCAAGGAGAAACCCAGTGGCCGAGCTGTTCTACGACGACGATGCCGACCTGTCCATCATCCAGGGCCGCAAGGTCGCGGTGATCGGTTACGGCAGCCAGGGCCACGCCCACGCGCTGTCGCTCCGTGACTCGGGTGTCGACGTCC
>NZ_JBCEWQ010000197.1:0-14518 GCF_038448545.1 Streptomyces sp. CLV115 | reverse complement strand
GCTCGATCATCGCGGTGGCGGGGCCCGGCAGCCAGGCGGAGGCCGTGCCGCTGTCGTCGCCGCCGGAGGCGAAGAGGTGCGGGGCGAGCTGGGACTGGAGGTCGGCGGGGGTGGGCCGCAGCGCGGCGTCCATCTGCATGCAGGACTCGATCAGCGGCCGCAGCTCACCGGGCAGGCCCTCCAGGTCGGGGCCCTCGCGCAGCAGCATGAAGACCGTCTCGACCGGGTTGGCGCCGTGGAACGGCGCGTGGCCGGTGGCGGCGAAGACCAGCGTGGAGCCGAGCGAGAAGACATCGCTGGCGCCGGTGACGCTGCGGGAGTCCCTGGCCTGTTCGGGCGACATGTAGGCGGGTGTGCCCACGGCGACGTTCGTCATGGTCAGCCGGGTGTTGGAGACCCCGGACGCGATCCCGAAGTCGATCACCCGGGGGCCGTCCTCGACGACGAGCACGTTCGAGGGCTTCATGTCGCGGTGGACCAGCCCCGCGCCGTGGATCGACTGGAGCGCCTCGGCGATGCCGGCGGCCAGCCAGCGCACCGCCTGGACGGGCATGGGCCCGCACTCGCTCACTATCTCCTCCAGCGAGGGGGCCGGCACATAGGCGGTGGCCAGCCACGGCACGGCGGCCCGCGGGTCGGCGTCCACCACCGCCGCGGTGTAGAAGCCGCTGACCGCGCGGGCGGCCTCCACCTCGCGCGTGAACCGGACCCGGAACAGCTGGTCCTCGGCGAGCTCCGTACGGACCGTCTTGATCGCCACCCGCCGGCCCGAAGCCGAGCGGGCGAGATAGACCAGCCCCATGCCGCCGGCACCGAGCCGTCCCAGCACCTCGAACGGGCCGATCCGCCTCGGGTCGTGCTGCGTCAGCTGCTCCACCACTTGCCCTGCCACCTCCCCGTACGAGCCTCAGGAACAGAAGCCCGCGAAACCCGCCCTGTACGGCGTCTCACCACTGGGCACCACCCGGCGGTGCGCACCCCCGATTCTTCCTGGCTGAGGCCCTGGTTGCGAACCCGGGGGCGGATCGGGGTGTCACAGCTCACTCTGCCCCGTTCTCGGACACAGGGGGCTGAAGTACGGCGAAGACGGCGCCCTGATCGTCCTGGAGGACGGCCATCCGCCCGTACGGAATGTCGAAGGGCGGCGCGGAGATCCGGCCGCCGAGGCGTACGGCGTTCCCGGCGGCGCGGTTGCAGTCCTCGACCGCGAAGTAGCTGAGGAAGTAGCTGGGCATCTCCGCCGGGAACGCGTCGGTGATGACGCCGCGGCCGCCGACCGCGGTGTCCGGACCGGGCTCGGTGCCCGCCGGGGACCACATGCGGAAGTCGGCCGGGGAGTCGTCGGGGCCCGTGCGGGCGGCGTCGGGACCGGAGGCTTCGAGGTCGGTGCCCTGGAAGCCGAAGACCTTCGCGTAGAAGGGGTCCACCCGGTCCTTCTGCCGGGTGTAGACCTCGGTCCAGCAGAAGGAGCCGGGTTCGTTCTGCTTCTGGAAGCCCTCGCGGTCACCGGCCTGCCAGAGCCCGAAGACCGCTCCGCCCGGGTCGGCCGCCTGGGCGAGCACCCCGGCCCGGCCGGCCCGGACCGGCTCGGTGATCACCTGGCCGCCCGCCTCCCTGATCCGGGCCACGGACGCGGCGATGTCGTCGGTGGCGAAGTAGATCCCCCAGGCGGTGGGCATCCGGCCGTCCTGCTTGGCGGCGAGCGCGGCAACGAGTTTCCCGTCGCTGAAGGCGTCCGCGTACGGCCCCTCGCCGGCCCGGAAGGTCCAGCCGAACAGCTCGCCGTAGAAGCGCTTGCCCGCTTCCAGGTCGGGCAGCTGCACATCCACCCAGCACGGCGCGGATCGCGCGAATGCGGCCATGGGCCCGGGTCCTTCCGTTTGCGGCGTTCGTACGGTGCACACGGCGCTCGCGGCGGTCGAGGTTCGTGGCGGATGAAGTTCGTGGCAGTGACACTCGTCACAGCAAACGTAACCGCGGGTCGCGCGCCGCGCGCCCCGACCCGTCCACATCGAACTCATTTTCGAAAGAACAGTTCCATACTCACGGCATCACGGAAAGTTATCCACCGAAGTTATCCACAGGCTGTTGATAACACTTATCGCTCCGTGGTGCGCATACGTCGAAATCCGGCCACTCCCCCCACCGCGTCTGCGGTGATCCCCATTTGCAGTCGGCCGAATCGCGCTCCCATCACCCCTCGGTAAGCTGACGGCATGACAGGACAAGTGCGCACCGTCGACGGCCGCGTGGCCGGTCGACGCGGACAGGCGACGCGGCAGAAGCTGCTCGACTGCCTCAGCGAAATGCTCAGTTCCTCGCCGTACCGGGACGTCAAAGTCATCGACGTCGCCCGGAAGGCGGGGACTTCACCCGCGACCTTCTATCAGTACTTCCCCGATGTCGAGGGCGCCGTCCTCGAAATCGCCGAGGAAATGGCCAAGGAGGGAGCCGGGTTGACCGAACTGGTCGCCGGCCGCTCCTGGGTCGGCAAGGCCGGCTGGCAGACGGCCGAGGAACTCGTCGAAGGGTTCCTCGACTTCTGGCGCCATCACGACGCGATCCTGCGCGTGGTCGACCTCGGTGCGGCCGAGGGGGACAAGCGGTTCTACAAGATCCGCATGAAGATCCTGAACTCGGTCACCAACTCCCTCACCGACTCGGTGAAGGAGCTCCAGGCCAAGGGCAAGGTCGACAAGGAGGTCAGCGCCGCCGCGATGGCGGGCTCGCTGGTCGCGATGCTGGCCGCCGTCGCCTCGCACCAGAAGGGCTTCACCACCTGGGGCGTGAAGCAGGCCGAACTCAAGCCGAACCTCGCCCTGTTGGTGCATCTGGGCATCACCGGAAAGAAGCCCACGAGGTAGCGCAGGCGCCGACGGCCCCTCCCCCACCGGGTTCGCGCGGCCGTCCCGGGCGCCCTCAGGTCCTGTCACACCGACGGCGGGCCACGCATTGTGGCCCGCCGTCGGTGCACCCGGACCATGTCCACGGCGCACGGGGCCCTTCCCGCACTCCGCTCCTCCGCTCTGCCGGCTCAGGACGCGGCGTCGTCCCGCCCGCACAGCCTGAAGAGCCGGATCTCCCGCTCCACCCGCGCCTGGTAGGCCGCGTACGGCGGCCAGAACTTCAGCGCCGCCCGCCACACCTCTTCCCGCTCCTCGCCCTCCAGCAGCGTGGCGCGCACCGGGATGTCCCGGCCCTGCCAGTTCACGACCGCCCGGTCGGGACCGGCCAGCAGATTCGCGGTCCAGGCCGGATGCCCGGACCGGCCGAAGTTGCTGCCGACCAGGATCCAGCTCCGCTCCGTCCCCTTCTCCGGCATGCAGGCCAGCGGGGTGGTTCTGAGCCGCCCGCTCCGCGCCCCCGGCACCGTCAGGATCAGCCCCGGCAGCATCCGGGCGCTGAGCAGCACCTTTCCACGCGTGAGCCGGTGCACCGTGCGGTCCATGACGGGAACGACGTGCGGGGCCACCTTCGCGAACGCACGGGTGGAGGAGACCTTCTGGACCAGCCGGACGCCGGGCGCCATCAGACCGCCACCCGCTCGGCCGGTGCGGTCGTGGCCGCTCCCGCGAACAGCCCGGCCAGCTGCGCCGCCCGGTCCCGGAGCCGGTGCACGGGGCCGAAGAGCAGTTCGTCGGCGGCGGCCCGTTTGAAGTACAGATGCGCCTCGTGCTCCCAGGTGAAGCCGAGCCCGCCGTGCAGCTGGACGGCCTCGGCGGTGGTGACCCGGAGCGCTTCCAGTGCCTGGGCCAGGGCGAGTCCCCCGGCCCCGGCCGGATCCCAGGCCGCGTAGTACGCGGCGGAGCGGGCCGCCTGCACCTGTACGTACAGGTCCGCCAGGCGGTGCTTCACCGCCTGGAAGGAGCCGATCGCCCGGCCGAACTGCTCGCGCGCCTTGACGTATTCGACCGTCCGCTCCAGCGCGCTGCCCGCCGCCCCCACCGCCTGGGCGGCGAGCAGCGCGGCGACCGGCTGCCCGGCCGTGGCGAGCGCGCCGGTGACGTCGGCGCCGTCGTCGGCGCCGAGGAGTTCGGCCTCGGTGTCGCGGAGTTCGATCCGGGCCAGCGGGCGGGTCTCGTCGAGCGAGGTCCGACGGGTGCGGACGACTCCGGCCGCCGCGTCGGGACGGACCAGGAAGAGGAGCGTACGGCTGCGCGGGAAGCCCCCGGCGTGGGCCGCGACCAGCAGCAGCTCGGCGCTGTGCCCGTCGAGGACCTGCGCGGCCTCCCCGTACAGCCGCCAGCCCCCTTCACCGGCGCCCGGCCCGGCCTGTACGCCGCCGGCCCGGCCGCCGCCCGCCCAGGCGCCGTCGGTGGGGTCGCCGGTCAGGCCGAGTGCGGTGGCGAGCGAGCCGCCGGGGACGGCCAGGGTCGCGGTCAGCCCACCGGCCGCGATGCGCGGCAGCAGGGCGGCGCGCTGGGCGTCGGTGCCGAGTGCGGCGATCAGGGGCGCGGCGAGCACGGCGGTGCCGATCAGCGGCGAGGGCAGCAGGGCGCGGCCCGTCTCCTCGCAGGCGACGGCGAGTTCGGTGCGGCCGCAGCCGACGCCCCCGTACTCCTGCGGGAGGGCGAGTCCGGGCAGCCCGAGGTCCTGGGCGAGCCGTCGCCACAGGTCCGCGTCGTACCCGTCGGCGGTGCGCACGGCGCTCCTGATGTCGTCGGGTGCGCAGTGTTCGGCCAGCAGTTCGCGCAAGGTGCGGCGGATCTCGTCCTGTTCCGCGGTGAAGGCGGCATCCATCGTCGGACTCCTTCCCCTCAGAGGCCTCCGGCCTCTGATCTGACGGTGCGTCATGCTAGGGGCCGATCCACCAGATGCCCAGAGTCGCGCACCGGCGGGAGCGGGAGACCGACGCCGGGCGGAAGCGGGAGATCGACCCCGGGTGGAGCCGGAGATCCACCCCGCACCGGGCGGTCCACCTCCGCCATATCTGATGTACCGTCAGATTCATGCCTTCTTCCCACCGCAAGGTCGCTGTCGTCGGCATATCCCTCGCCGACTGCGGACGCGTCGACACGGCCACTCCGTACGCCCTGCACGCCCAGGCCGCCCGCCGGGCGCTGGCCGACTCGGGGCTGGACCGGTCCGTGGTCGACGGTTTCGCCTCCGCCGGGCTCGGCACGCTCGCCCCGGTCGAGGTCGCCGAGTACCTGGGGCTGAAGCCCACCTGGGTGGACTCCACCTCGGTCGGCGGCTCGACCTGGGAGGTGATGGCGGCGCACGCGGCGGACGCCGTCGCGGCGGGGCACGCCAATGCGGTGCTGCTGGTCTACGGGTCGACGGCGCGCGCGGACATCAAGGCGGGCCGGCGGACCTCCAACCTCTCCTTCGGCGCGCGCGGCCCGCTCCAGTTCGAGGTGCCGTACGGGCACTCGCTGATCGCGAAGTACGCGATGGCCGCCCGCCGGCACATGCACGAGTACGGGACGACCCTGGAGCAGCTCGCCGAGGTCGCGGTCCAGGCACGGGCGAACGCGGCGGCCAACCCGGACGCGATGTTCCGTGACCCAATCACGGTGGACGACGTCCTGTCGGGGCCGATGATCGCGGACCCGTTCACCAAACTGCACTGCTGCATCCGCAGCGACGGCGGCTGCGCGGTGCTGCTGGCCGCCGAGGAGTACGTGCCGGACACGGCGAAGGCTCCGGTGTGGATCCTCGGCACGGGCGAGCACGTCTCGCACTCCACCATGTCCGAGTGGGACGACTTCACGGTCTCCCCCGCGGCGGTCTCCGGCCGCCTCGCGTTCGAACGGGCCGGGGTGCGCCCCTCGGAGATCGACCTCGCCGAGATCTACGACGCGTTCACCTACATGACCCTGGTGACGCTGGAGGACCTGGGTTTCTGCGCGAAGGGCGAGGGCGGAGCATTCGTGGAGAAGGGCCGGACCGGGCCGGCCGGCGAGCTCCCGGTGAACACCGACGGCGGTGGCCTGTCCGCCTGCCACCCCGGAATGCGCGGGCTGTTCCTGCTGGTGGAGGCGGTACGCCAGCTCCGCGGCGAGGCCGGCGAACGCCAGGTGCGCCGCCCGGGCGGCCGGCTCCCGGAACTGGCGGTGGCATCGGGCACGGGCGGCTGGTTCTGCTCGTCGGGGACGGTGGTGCTGGGGCGGGGGTGAGGAGCGGGCGTGAGGAGAGCGGGGGTGAGGAGCGGGGCCCGTCCCGGTGCGGCAGGCGGGTCACACCGGAACGAGGGTGGGCGCCCCCTCCAGTCCCTGAAGCCGTCCGCGTCGCGGGTGCGGAGCGGCGGCCCCGGCCGAGGCGATGGACGCGGTCATCAGGTCCATGCGCCGGGGCCGGAAATCAGGCCGGGCGGCGGCCGCCGGAGCCACCTGCCGTCCCATGCGCTGCAATGGGGGCATGACCGACGCACACCAGAGCTTCCTGGACCTGCTCCACGCCCAGCGCGTCTGGGACGTGGAGCTTCCCGGATTCGATCCGGCCGCCGCGCCCCCGGCCCCGCTCCCCCTCTTCCACGGCTGGTTCGCCGAGGCGGTGGCCGCCGGGCAGCCGGAGCCGCACACCATGTCGCTGGCCACGGTGGACGCCGAGGGGCGACCCGACGTACGGACGGTGATGCTGCACGACGCGGACGAGCGGGGCTGGCACTTCGCCACCCACCGCACCAGTGCGAAGGGCCACCAGCTCGCCGCCCGGCCGTACGCGGCGCTCGGTTTCTACTGGCCGGCGCAGGGCCGGCAGGTACGGGTACGGGGTCCGGTCACCGAGTGCGCGCCCGCCGAGAGCCGGGCCGATCTGCGCGCCCGCTCGACCGGGGCGCTCGCCTCCGCGCTGACCGGCTCGCAGAGCGAGGTGCTGGGCTCGCGGGAGGAGCTGGTCCGTACCGCCGACGCCGCCTGGGAACGGGCCCGGGCCGAGCCGGACGCGGAGGTGACGAGCTGGACCCGGTACGTGGCCGAGCCGCGGGAGGTCGAGTTCTTCCAGGGCGACGCGGCGCGCAGGCACGTACGGCTGCGCTACCGCAGGACGGACGCGGCCGGGGGCGACGCGGCGTGGGTCCGGGAACTGCTCTGGCCCTGAGGGCTGTCCCGCAACTCCTGGCGGGACAGCCCTTGGGGTTCCGTTCGGATCAGCCCGGCATGATCCGAACGGAAGGCCCTGGACCAGAACCGTTCCGTACCCCCGCGGACACGGACGGACGCGAGCCGACGGGGCCGTCCGGTCACTCGATGGTGATCGCCTGTACCGGGCAGACGCGGACCGCCACCTTCACCGATTCCTTCGCCGCCGCACCATCGAGGGCTTCCTCGTGATCGGGCAGCAGTTCGCTGAAACCGTCGTCGTCCTGGGTGAAAACCTTCGGAGCGGTGAGCGCGCACTGACCCGCACCGATGCACCGGCTCCTGTCGATATTGATCTTCATTGCGGCGGGGCCTTCCGGTCGGATTCCGGTCACCAGGTCACGGGCATTTCGAGCAGCCCCTGAATGGTGTCACCGGGTTTGAACGGGACTTCTTCGGCAGGGACCGCCAGCCGCAATTCGGGAAGGCGGTCGAAGAGTGCGGGCAGCGCGATCTCCAGCTCGGCCCGTGCCAGGTTCTGCCCCAGGCACTGGTGAACCCCGAAGCCGAACGCGACGTGATTGCGCGCGTCCCGGCCCAGGTCCAGCTCGTCCGGTGCGGGGTACACGGTCTCGTCCCGGTTGATCACCGACGTGGTCAGGAGGACGCCGTCCCCCGCCCGGATGGTCACCCCGCCCACTTCGATGTCTTCGACGGCGACCCGCGAGATCCCGTCGGCGATGGACAGGAAGCGGAGCAGCTCCTCGACCGCGGAAGGCATCAGACCGTCGGACTCGCGCATCCGGGCCAGCTGGTCGGGGTGCTGGAGCAGGGTGAACGTGCCGAGCGAGATCATGTTCGCGGTCGTCTCGTGCCCCGCGATGAGCAGGATCTGGGCCAGCCGCACCAGCTCCTGCCGGTCCACGGCCCCGGTCTCCAGCTGCTTGGCGATGAGCTCGTCGAGCAGCCCTTCGCCGGGAGTGGCCTGCTTCTGCCCGATGAGGACGTGGAAGTACTCGTCGAGCGCGTCCCGCGCGGACTCGACGTCCGCGGCCGCCGGTCCGCGGAGCAGTTTGCGCGACTGCGCCTCGAAGAACTCGTGGTCGTCGTACGGCACCCCGAGCAGCGCGCAGATGACCATGGAGGGCACCGGCAGGGCGAACGATTCGACCAGATCGGCCGGCGGCCCCTGCTTGACCATCGCGTCGAGCAGCCGGTCCACGGTCGCCCGGATCTGCGGCCGGAGCGAGGCCGTCCGCCTGACCGTGAAGCTCGGTATCAGCATCCGGCGCTGCACGTTGTGCTCCGGGTCGTCGACGCCGAGCAGCTCGACGCGCCGCAGGGAGCTGGTGGCCAGCCGCTCGGCGAAGATCGGGAAGTCGGGGTTCTCGCGGTCGGACGAGAGCCGCTGGTCCACCAGGAGCGAACGCGCCTCGGCGTGCCCGGTCACCAGCCACACCGTACGGCCGTCGAAGAGCCGGGCCCGGGACACCGGCTGCCCCCGATGCTCGCTGCGGTATCCGGTCGGCGGATTGTAGGGACAGGTGCGGTTCTGCGGGAATGAGACGGTCTCGGTGTCTGCCATGGCGGACCTCGCAAGAGATGGGGGAGTCCTACCGATCTCCCACCACTAGATGCCTCAGGCACCTAATGGGTCCAGGTGTAGTTCGGCCAAATGTCCTCGGAATCGCCCTCGGGCAGATCCATTGAGAGATCAATCAGATCTGTTGAGGAATCAATTTGCCGTCGGCCCGTCCGAGCGAACGTTTCGAGCCGACGTCGTTCTTCGAGCCCGGACCAATTGTCTCCGATTTTCATGTGAAAGGGGCAATATGGAAAGCACCGAGGGCTCTCCCTCAGGGCGACTGGAGGCAACGATGAGCCAGACCCGTTCCCGCGCCCGCTCCCGTTCGCGCTACGCCCCGGACAGCGGGTTGACCACGCGCATGGTCGGCACCATGTTCCTGATCGGCCTGCTGTACGTGGTCCTGGTCGGCGTGCTCCTCGCCGTGCTGCGCGGCGCCTGGCCGATCATCCTGATCCTCGTCGGCGGCATGTTCATCGCCCAGTTCTGGTTCAGCGACCGCATCGCGGCGTTCAGCATGGGGGCCCGTGAGGTCACTCCGGAGGAGGCGCCCGAGCTGCACGGCGCCGTCGACCGGATCTGCGCTCTTGCCGACATGCCGAAACCGCGTGTGGCCATCGCGCAGAGCGACGTACCGAACGCCTTCGCGACCGGTCGCAGCGAGAAGACCGCTCTCGTCTGTGCCACCACCGGACTGCTGCGCAGACTGGACCCTCCGGAGCTGGAGGGCGTGCTCGCGCACGAGATGTCACATGTCGCGCACCGCGATGTCGCGGTCATGACGATCGCCTCGTTCCTCGGCGTGCTCGCCGGCATCATCACCCGGGTCGCCCTGTGGGGCGGGCTCTCCCGCAACAGCCGCAGCAATGACCCCGTCGGCATCGCGATCATGCTGATCCCGCTGGTCAGCGCGGTCGTGTACGCGCTGAGCTTCCTGCTGACCCGGCTGCTCTCCCGCTACCGCGAGCTCTCCGCCGACCGCACCGCCGCCCTGCTCACCGGCCGCCCCTCCGCGCTCGCCTCCGCCCTCACCAAGGTGAGCGGCCAGATGGCCCGCATACCGACCGAGGACCTGCGGAAGGCGGAGCCGTACAACGCCTTCTACTTCGTCCCCGCGTTCTCCTCCAAGGAGAGCCTGAGCCGGCTGCTCTCCTCCCACCCGACCCTCGAACAGCGCCTCGACCAGCTGGCCCGGATCTCCGCCGACCTCGCCCGTCCGTAAGGAACGCCCATGGGCCTTCTCGACACCATCCTCGGCCGCAGCAAGCCGGTCCGCCCCGACCTCGACCAGCTCTTCGCCGTACCTTCGGCCGCCCTCACCCTCCAGGCGGGTGCGGGCTTCACCCCGACCGGTCTCGGCTCGGTCTGCTTCGCGGGGGTCGAGGGCGGCACCTTCGCCCGCATCCAGCAGGACGTACGGGAACTCCTCGACGCCGACACCGGCCGCGGCGGCATCCCGGTGGAGTTCAGCCAGGACGCGTACGGCTACACCTGGTTGCTCTCCCGCCGCCCGGCCGAGGACACCGCCGCCCTGGTCAACGACCTGCACGCGGTCAACACCCTGCTCCAGGACGGCGGGTTCGGGCCGCATCTGCTCTGCTCCCTGATCGGCTTCCGCGATGCGCGGGACCGTCCGCTGGCCCTGGTCTACCTCTACAAGCGCGGCACGTTCTACCCGTTCGCACCCCTGCCCGGCGGCGCGGAGAAGCGGGACAACCAGCTGGAGTTGCAGGTCAGAGCGGTGCTCGGGGACGACCTGCGGGTGGAGCAGGACCTGTCCCGGTGGTTCCCGGTGTGGGGGGCGCCGGGGCTGTGAGGCAGCCGGTGCGGGCGGCGGGGCAACGGCGGGGAGCCCGGCGCGGCCCCCGCCCATATCATCATTTCCATGACTGCAGAGCCCGCCCGTTCCGCCGCCCGGATGCGCGCTTCGGATGCCGATCGCGAGGTGGTGGTCGAGCAGTTGCGCGAGGCGGCGGCCGAGGGTCGCATCGACATGGACGAGCTGGACACCCGGCTCGGGCAGGCGCTGTCCGCCAAGACCTACGCCGAACTGGCACCCCTCACCGAGGACCTGGTCCCGATCGAGGTGGCCAAGGGGCAACCGCTGGTCCTCAAGGGCGGCCTGCACGGCATGACCCGCGCGGGCGTCTGGAAGGTGCCCCCGGTGATCCGTGCCCAGGGCGGCGTCGGCGGCGTCCGGATCGACTTCACCCGCGCCGAGTGCCGGCTGCGCGTGATCGATCTGGAGGTGCGCGGCGAGATGGCCGGGGTGAAGATCGTGGTCCCGGAGGGCTGGACCGTGGAGAGCGACAGCGTGGACCGGGGCATCGGCGGCCTGAAGGACAAGACCACGGAGGAACGGACCCCGGGCGCCCCGACCCTGCGGCTGTCCGGCTCCTGCGGCATGGGCGGCGTGCTCGTACGCCACCCGAACTTCCGCGAGCGCCGCAAGCTGCGCAGCATCGAGTCCTGAGTACGCGTACCCGGCCCCGGCCCCGGGCCGATCCGCCCCGGCCGGGCCCGAGCCCCCGTCTTCCGATCCACTGGCTCTCGGACGGGCCGCGGATCAGCAGTCCCCGGGACGGAAGACCGGTACGGCCTCCTCCCCCTCCTCCTGCCGGAAAGCCACCCGCAGCGCCATGCCGATGGCGAGCGCGGACTCCTCGCACCCCTCGACCTCCGTCATCATCCGTGGCCCCTCCGCCAGGTCGACCACGGCGGCGACGTACGGGACGCGGGCACCGAACGGCGGCAGGTCGTTGCGGTGGACGACGGACCAGGTGTAGAGCGTGGCGTCCCCGCTCGCCCGCTCCCAGACGACGTCCTCGCTCCAGCAGTGCGGGCAGAACTCGCGCGGGTAGTGGTGCGCACGCCCGCAGTCGCGGCAGCGGCGCAGCAGCAACTGCCCCCGGGCGGCGGCGTCCCAGTACGGGCGGGTGAAGGCGTCGGGTTCGGGGCGGTCGAAACGTACGGCGGGCGAGGTCACAGGAAGAGTCCGATCGCTTTGTCGAGGGACCAGGTCTGCCAGGACATCGCGAACAGCGCGACGAGCGAGATGAGCGCCATCATCGCGTTCTGCCCCTGCTCGGCCCAGTCGTGGATCATCAGCACGAGGTAGAGCAGATTGAGCAGCAGCCCGGCGACGAGTGCGACGGGCGTGAGGAATCCGGCGATCAGGCCGAGCCCCAGGGCGAGTTCGGCGTACACGACGAGGTACGCCATGGCCTTGGGGCGCGGCGCGACGATTTTCTGGAAGCCGGTGCGTACGGCCGGCCAGCGGTGTTTGCCCGCGACGTCCGAGGCCCAGGCGATGCCCGTGCCGCGCTCGAACCAGCCCTTCTTGTCCTTGTGCCGCCAGCTCTCCAGCCACCACAGGCCGAGGCCTATCCGGAGGACGGCGAGCCACTCGGCTCCACCGAGCCAGATCGTCTGCATGGGGCCTCCCGTGGCCGCCCGTTCACTGAATCTGACGGTACGTCAGTTCACCTGATGGCGGTCAACTCGCGCAAGGGGCGCGCACGGAGTGCACCGGAGATGAGTAAGGAGCGAACAGAAAGCGCACACCCGTGATCAATTCGCAATCGATTCCGGTCTTGACCGAGACCCATCAACCGGGTGCGCGATTACGCTCCGAACCATGTCCGACAGCGCACTTACCGCCGGTATCCCCATATCGGCCCCCACCGACCTCACCGAGGACCGCCCCGTCTACGTCATCGGCGGCGGGCCGGGCGGCCTCGCCGCCGCAGCGGCCCTGCGCGAGCTGGGCGTACGGGCGGTGGTGCTGGAGAAGTCCGGGAACGTGGGCGCGTCCTGGCGCCGCCACTACGACCGGCTGCACCTCCACACGACCCGGCGTCGCTCCGCGCTCCCGGGGCTCGCGATGCCGCGCCGGTTCGGGCGCTGGGTGTCCAGGGACGATGTGGTGCGCTATCTGGACAAGTACGCCGAGCACCATGAGCTTGAGGTGGTGACGGGCGTCGAGGTGTCCCGGATCGACCGCGCTCCGGACGGCAAGGACTGGCAGCTGACCGCGACCGGCGGCCGGGTGCTGACCGGCCGGGCGGTCGTCGTCGCCACCGGCTTCAACCACACCCCGCGCGTCCCCGACTGGCCCGGTCTCGACACCTTCACCGGCGATCTGGTGCACGCCTGCGACTACCGCAACCCCGCCCCGTACGCGGGCAGGGACGTCCTGGTCGTCGGCATCGGCAACACGGGCGCGGAGCTCGCCGTGGACCTGGTCGAGGGCGGGGCGTCCCGAGTACGGATCGCCGTGCGCACCGTGCCGCACATCGTGCGCCGCTCCACGGCGGGCTGGCCCGCGCAGCTGACCGGCATCCTGGTCCGCAGGCTGCCGGTCCGGCTGGTCGACCGGGCCGGGCGCCTGATGGCCAGGGCCGCCGTGCCCGACCTCGCCGCGCAGGGCCTCCCCCGCCCGGACACCGGGCTGTACTCACGGGTCAAGGACGGCGCGATCCCGGTGCAGGACGTGGGACTGATCGACGCGGTGAAGGGCGGCCGGGTGGTACCGGTGGCGGCCGTCGAGTCGTTCGACGGGGACGCGGTGGTACTGGCCGACGGCGAGCGGATCACCCCGGACGCGGTGATCGCGGCGACCGGCTACCGGCGCGCCCTGGAGGGCCTGGTCGGCCACCTCGGCGTGCTGGACGCCCGGGGCCGCCCGGTCGTCCACGGTGCCCGCACCCCCAAGCAGGCCCCCGGCCTGTACTTCACCGGCTTCACCAACCCGATCAGCGGGATGCTGCGCGAACTGGCCCTGGACGCCCGCAGGATCGCCAAGAAGGCGGCACGCAGGCACTGAGCCCGCGCGGGGCGGGGCTGCCGGTTCCGCCCGTGGGGTCAGGCATACAGCGGCAGCCCGTCGGTCGAGATAGTCCACTCGCCGATGGTGACGTCCTCGCCGTACACGAAGTCCTTGCGGATCGCGTACCTCGGTCCGTCCGGCGTCGCGTGGATCTCGGAGAGGACGGCGCCCGTGCCCGTACGGGGGTCGAAGATCGCGTAGACGGGGACACCGAGCAGTGGGTAGTCCCGCAGCTTGCTCACCCAGTCGTTGTCCGGATTGGACTGGGAGACCACTTCGACGGCGGCGATGAGAGTACGGGGGTCGAAGGACCCTTGTCCCTCCATGTCGGCCTCGGCGATCACCATGATGTCGGGGTGGCGCATGATGCCCTGAGGTACGTTCTCCACATCAGGGGCCCCGGTGTGAGCTGCCAGTTCTTCCGGCATCACCTTCTCCAGGCGCTTCCGAAGGCGGAGTGCCGTCAGTTCGTGGAGTCCGGCGGGCGCCACCATGTCGTGGACGATTCCTTCTTTGGTGATCTCGATTTTCCCGGGAACGTCGTCCTGCATCTGCTCGACGATGTTGCGCATGGCCCGGTAGTGGAGCGAACCCCGCTGTGCGTGGTCCGGGGCGTCGGCCATGGCGTGCGCTCCTCGTCTGCGCCCGGAGGCAAGGGTCGTCACGTTCATGCTAGGCGGCCTCCTTCAGGTCGGTTCGGCACTCGCGGCAGTGGCCCGGCCCGGGGGCGCGGAAGGCCCGGTCGCAGCCGTCGCAGTTCTGGAGGGGGTCACGGCGCGGCGCGGCCTCGTCGGCCGGGGCGGTGGGCAGGGGTGGAGGCAGGAGCGCGGTGAGGCGGTGGGCGAGGAGGCCCGCCGGACGGGTCAGCGATTCGGGCAGGTCCGCGACGAGGGTGCGGCGTACGGCGTCGGGCCGCGCGTCCCGTTCGAGCCAGGCGGCCACGGCGGGGGCCAGCCGGCGGATGTCGGTCTCGCCCAGCAGCAGCCGGGATTCGTGGCGCCGAAGGTCCGCGAGGAGTTCGACGGCCACGCGATGCCGGTCGAGGTCGTGAGCCTGCGGGCGGGGAAGCGGAGGGCGCGGCGG
>NZ_JBCEWQ010000196.1:0-14582 GCF_038448545.1 Streptomyces sp. CLV115 | reverse complement strand
ACATCGGGGTGCTGCTCCTTGCATGGCTCGGGTCCTGGGGCGGGCGGCAAGGCAGGAGTGCGGGTGCGTGCGGATGCGCGAACATTACTCGTGGGTACGGTAGTTGGGGAATGGGTGGCGCGAATTACCAGCGGTAATGGCTCAGTTGTGTGAGGCCGGGTGAACCGCAGATGGCGTCCGGCTGTGAACGCGGCCTTCCGACGCGGCCCCCGGTACACCTTTGATCGAAGCCCCTGACACCGGTCTCCACCCGTGGGTCGAGACCCTTAGGGGGAGCTCCTTACAACTGGGCAGGGGCGGTTCCTCCCGGCGGAGGACGTGACGGCGGGGGCCCGTTCCTTAACGTATTCCTACACCACGGAAAGCGGCTGAATCCGAGCGCCGGGGCGGTGGGGAACCGGGGGGAAAGGGTGGGGAAAACCCCACCCGGGAACTGCGCCGGGCACCAGTGCGCCGGACCCGCATCCGACACCAGACTCTGTACGTGCGCCGACACATGCCGCACGATGACCGACATAGGAGATAAACCGTGACAACGGCTGTAGCCACTCCCAGGCACGGGGGCACTGGAAGGAACGCGGCCGTCGCTGCGCGGGCGCGGCAGGTCGTCAAGGCGTACGGGGCGGGGGAGACCCGGGTCGTCGCGCTGGACCATGTCGACGTGGACATCGCCCGCGGGCAGTTCACGGCGATCATGGGCCCGTCCGGCTCCGGCAAGTCGACCCTGATGCACTGCCTGGCCGGCCTGGACACCGTGAGCTCGGGGCAGATCTTCCTCGACGAGACCGAGATCACCGGGCTCAAGGACAAGAAGCTCACCCAGCTCCGCCGGGACCGGATCGGCTTCATCTTCCAGGCGTTCAACCTGCTCCCCACGCTGAACGCGCTGGAGAACATCACGCTGCCGATGGACATCGCGGGCCGCCGGCCCGACGCCGCCTGGCTGCGGCAGGTCGTGGAGACCGTCGGTCTCGCCGAGCGGCTGAAGCACCGCCCCACCGAGCTCTCCGGCGGCCAGCAGCAGCGCGTCGCGGTGGCCAGGGCGCTCGCCGCCCGCCCGGAGATCATCTTCGGCGACGAGCCCACCGGCAACCTGGACTCCCGGGCCGGCGCCGAGGTGCTGAGCTTCCTGCGCAGGTCGGTCGACGAGCTGGGCCAGACCATCGTCATGGTCACCCACGACCCGGTGGCCGCCTCCTACGCGGACCGGGTCCTCTACCTCGCCGACGGACGCATCGTCGACGAGATGCACAGCCCGACGGCCGACCAGGTCCTCGACCGGATGAAGGACTTCGACTCGCGCGGGCGGACGTCATGACCGTCTGGAAGACATCACGGCGGAACTTCTTCGCCCACAAGGGACGCATGGCGCTCTCCGCCGTCGCCGTCCTGCTGTCGGTGGCATTCGTCTGCGGCACCCTCGTCTTCACCGACACCATGAACACCACCTTCGACAAGCTCTTCGCGGTGACCGCGGCCGATGTCACCGTCAGCCCGAAGACCTCCGGGGACGACGACCGGCTCCCGGAGAACGGCAAGCCCGTCACGATCCCCGCGTCCGCCGTCGGGAAGGCCGCGAAGGCCACCGGCGCGAAGTCGGCCGAGGGCGCGGTCTCCAGCATGTCCGTCACCGTCGTCGACAGCCACGACAAGAACATGGGCTCCACCACCGGCGCCCCGACGATCGCAGGCAACTGGACGCGCAACGACCTCCGTTCGATGGAGATCTCCTCCGGCCACGGACCGCGCGGCCCGACCGAGGTGATGGTCGACGCCGACACCGCCGAGAAGCACCACCTGAAGCTCGGCGACGAACTGCGCACCATCACCGCCAACGGCGACATCGAGGCGCGGATCAGCGGCATCGCCACCTTCAAGGTCACCAACCCCGGTGCCGCGGTCGTCTACTTCGACACCGCCACCGCCCAGACCAAGCTGCTCGGCCGGCCCGATGTCTTCAGCCTGATCTCCGTCACCGCCGAACCGGGCGTGGCCGACGAGCAGCTGAAGAAGAACGTCGCCACCGCGCTCGGCGACACCTCCGCGTACAAGCTCCAGACGCAGAAGCAGGCGGCGGCCGCCAACAAGGACTCGATGGGCTCCTTCCTCGACGTCATGAAGTACGCGATGCTCGGCTTCGCCGGGATCGCCCTCCTCGTCGGCATCTTCCTGATCGTCAACACCTTCTCGATGCTGGTCGCCCAGCGCACCCGCGAGATCGGCCTGATGCGGGCCATCGGCTCCAGCCGCAAGCAGGTCAACCGGTCCGTGCTGATCGAGGCGCTGTTCCTCGGCGTCGTCGGCTCGCTCCTCGGCGTCGGCGCGGGCGTCGGCCTCGCCGTCGGCCTGATGAAGCTCATGGGCGCCATGGGCATGGAGCTGTCCACCGACGACCTCACCGTCGCCTGGACGACCCCGGTGGTCGGCCTGGTGCTCGGCATCGTCGTCACCGTCGTCGCCGCGTACTTCCCGGCCCGCCGCGCCGGGAAGATCTCCCCGATGGCCGCCCTGCGCGAGGCCGGAACCCCGGCGGACGGCCGGGCCGGCCGGGTCCGGGCCGCGATCGGCCTGGTCCTCACGCTGGGTGGCGGCGCCGCGCTCCTCGCCGCGACGAGGGCCGACAAGTCGAGCGAGGGCTCGCTGCTCCTCGGCGTGGGCGTGCTGCTCAGCCTCATCGGTCTCATCGTGATCGGCCCGCTGCTGGCCGGCCTCGTGGTCCGGGTGCTGAGCGCGGTCATGCTGCGGATGTTCGGCCCCGTGGGACGGCTCGCCGAGCGCAACGCGCTGCGCAACCCGCGCCGCACCGGAGCCACCGGCGCCGCCCTGATGGTCGGTCTCGCGCTGGTCGCCTGCCTCTCGGTCGTCGGCTCCTCCATGGTCGCCTCGGCCACCGAGGAGCTCGACAAGTCCGTCGGCGCCGACTTCATCGTCCAGCCGGCCGGTGGCGGCGGCGGACTGATCGTCGACCAGGCGGCGAAGGCCGTCGGGACGGCGGGGGACATCGAGCACGTCACCTCGTACAAGTTCGTCAGCGCCTCGCTCACCGCCCCCGACGGCACCACCGCGAAGGACGCCCTGGTCGCCGCCGACCCCACGTACAAGGACGACGTCCGCCGCGAGACGGTCTCCGGCGACCTTTCCGAGGCGTACGGCAAGGACGCCATGTCGGTCGGCGAGACGTACGCCACCGAGCACCACGTCAAGGTCGGTGACCGGATCACCGTCGCGTTCAAGGGCGGTGAGACCGCGAAGCTGAAGGTCGCCGCGATCACCTCGGACGACGTCAACATCGACAAGGGCGCGATGTACACCAACATCACGACCGCCGCGCGCTACGTCCCCGCCGACACCCTGCCGCAGAACATGGCCATGTTCGCGAAGGCCGTGGACGGCAAGGAGAAGGAGGCGTACGCCGGCCTCAAGGACGCCCTCGCCAAGTACCCGCAGTACGAGGTGAAGAACCAGGCCGACTTCAAGCAGCAGCTCAAGGACCAGATCGGCCAGCTGCTGAACATCGTCTACGGCCTGCTGGCGCTCGCGATCGTCGTCGCCGTGCTCGGTGTGGTGAACACCCTGGCCCTGTCGGTGGTCGAGCGGACCCGGGAGATCGGCCTGATGCGGGCCATCGGGCTCTCCCGCCGCCAGCTGCGCCGGATGATCCGCCTGGAGTCGGTGGTCATCGCGGTCTTCGGGGCCCTGCTCGGTCTCGGCCTCGGCATGGGCTGGGGCACGGCGGCCCAGAAGCTGCTCGCCCTGGAGGGCCTCGGCGTCCTGGAGATCCCCTGGCCGACGATCCTCACGGTCTTCGTCGCCTCGGCCTTCGTCGGACTGTTCGCGGCCCTGGTCCCGGCGTTCCGGGCGGGCAGGATGAACGTCCTGAACGCGATCGCCACCGACGGGTGACGCGGGCGGCCCGCGTAGACTGACCGTTCCGGCCCCGGGGTGTTCCTCCAAACACCCCGGGGCCGGATTTCGTATGCCCCTACAAGGCCGCCGGGCCGTACGGGGCACCGCGTTGCGCCCCTGCCCGGACGGATGCCGTCCGGTTGCACGATGCTGCCGTGACCTGTGCAGCAAGCTGACACGGACGCCTCTGCTGCCGCGCCTTCCCCGCTGGCATCGTCGTCCTGCCGGGACACCCCCGGCGGGACGCCACTGTCGAAGGGGACACACGTGTTCAGTTCCTCGCTCTCACGTCGGCCGGCCATCGTGACCCGTACCGCCGCCGCCGTCACCGGTATCGCCCTCGCCTCGCTCGTGCTCGGCGCCCCCGCGGCCTCCGCCGCCCAGGGGCCCTCGGCGGACGGACCGCGTCCCGCGCACGGCGCCCCGCGGGCCTGCGAGGACCTGGAGGCGATCCTCGCCCAGCTCCCGGTGTCCGCCCCGGTCCCGGTGTGCAAGCTGGTCAACGGCTGGGACTAGGGCCCGCCCCCGATGCGGTTCCAGCTGCTCGGTCCCCTGACCCTCGCCGACGGCTCCGAGGCCGTCGTGCTCCCGCCGTCGAAGCCGACGATCCTGCTGGCGGCGCTCCTCCTGCGCGCCAACTCCGTCGTGTCCGCCGACTACCTCCAGCGGGCCGTATGGGGAGAGGAACAGCCGGCCACCGCCAAGGCCGCACTCCAGACCTGTGTGCTGCGGCTGCGCAGGCTCTTCACCAAGCACGGTGTGACCGAGACGTCGATCGAGGCGGTCCCCGGCGGCTACCGGATCACCGCCGAACCCCACACGCTCGATCTGCTCGGCTTCCGGGACCAGGTGCGCCGCGCCGTACTGCTCTCCCACGACCCGGAGACCGAGCTCTGCGAACTGAAGGACGCGCTGTCGCTGTGGCAGGGCGCGCTGCTCGCCAACGTGCGCTCCGACGTGCTCCACCGGGACGAGGTGCCGCGCCTGGCCGAGGAGCGGCTACGGAGCGTGGAACGGGTCTGCGACCTGCTGCTGGGGCTCGGCCGCCATGGTGAGGCGCTCGTCGAACTCTGGACCGCTACGCGCGTATACCCGGGGCACGAGCGGCTCCACGAGCAGCTGATCGAGGCGCTCTACCGGACCGGGCGGCAGACCCAGGCCCTCGCCGAGTACCGGAGGGTCAAGGAGTTCCTGCTGGACGAGCTGGGGGTCGATCCCTCGCCCGCCCTCCAGCAACTGGAACTCACGATCCTGCGCGGCGAGGACCTGGGGCCCGATGGCGTCCGGGCGCCGCTGCCTTCGCTCCCCGGGGCGGGGGTGGTGGACGGAGCGGTGGTGCCGGTGCTGCGGCCGGCTCCGGCCGCGGCCCTGGTTCCGGCCCCGGTTCCCACTCCGGTGGAGGAGGCGGTCGGTGATGTGGCCGCGGTGCCCGTGGCACCCTCCGGTACGCCCGCGGCTGCCGCGGTCCGGCCGGTGCCGAACTTCACCGGCCGGGAGGCCGAGACCGCCGCGATGACCGCCAGGCTCACCGCGTACGCCGCCGACCCCGACCGGCACCCGCCCATCATCCTGGTGTCGGGGGCCCCCGGCGTCGGCAAGTCGGCCCTCGCCCACCACGTCGCCCACCTGATGCGGGACGCCTTCCCCGGCGGGCGGCCGGTCGTCCGGGCGACCCGCCCGGACGGCGAGGCCCGCCCCACCGCCGAACTCGCCGCCGAGGCGTACGCGGCCCTCGGCGCGGGAGGTGCGGGAGGCGCGGGAGACACGGACGGTGCGCGGGTCCTGCTCGTCCTCGACGACGTCGTCGACGCCGACCAGGTACGCCCGCTGCTGTCCGCCGTCGCACAGGCCCGGGGCGGGGTGATCGTCACGAGCCGGATGGGTCTCGCCGGACTCGTCGCCACGCACGGCGGCTGGGTGCACCGGCTCTCCGTGTTCACCGCGGCCGAGTCGTACGCCCTGCTGGTCTCCGTCCTCGGAGCCGAACGCGTCGAGGCGGAACCGGAGGCGGCCCGCCGGCTGGCCGGGCAGTGCGGCCACCTGCCGCTCGCCCTGCGCATCCTGACGGCCCGGCTGCTCACCCGGCCCGCCCTGTCGCTCGGCGACGCCGTCGACTGGTTCGGCGACGACCCGCTGGCCCGGCTCGCCCTCCCCGACGCCCCCGGCCTGTCCGTGACCGCCGTCCTCGACGGGGCGCTGGCCCGGCTCGACCCGAGGCTGTCCGAGGCGTTCCGCCGGGCCGCGACCGGCACCGGGTCCTCCTTCACCGCCGACGACGTCCCGGGCACCACCGAGGCGGTGCTGGAACGGCTCGCCGACGCCGGGCTGCTGGAGGACGGCCCGCCCGGCCCGTACCGGATCCACGAACTGCTCCGCGCCCACGCGCGAAGAACCGACCAGGAACGCATCCGCCGCACAGAGAAGGTGTGACCCCATGGCCGAGACCGCCGCCACCACCGAGCGCGCCCCCGACGCCGCGCCGACGGCCGACCCCGCCCCGGGTCTCGGTGAACAGCACGTCGCGGCGGATGCGCGGCCTGGTCCCGGCCAGCGGGCAATGGCCGCGGAACTCGTCAGGACGCTCTACGCCCGCGACTTCGCCCGCGACGTGCCCGCGCCCGCCACCGGACCGGCCCCGGTGGACGACGAAGTCGCCGAGCGCTTCGCCGCGCAGATCGCCTACATCGACCACTACACCGACGAGGCACCGGAACGCTTCGCCCGCTTCCGTGCCACCCGGGTCGCCGTGCTCGGCGACGACGAGACCGCCCGCTGGTGCGCGCTGAGTCTGCTGCGCAACGGCTGTGTGCGCATCGGTACGAGTACGGCGTTCGACGACGTCACCGCCGAGGCCGGCCGGGCGGCCGCGCACACCGAACGGATCAGCGCCGGGGCCGGGGCGGACTGGACCGGGCTGGACGGCTACGACGTCGTCGTGGTGACCGGGGCCGGGGCCGGGGCGCGCACCCACCGGCTGCTGGCCGCCGGGGTGCCCGAGGGCCGGACCCTGATCCCCGCCTGGCTGTTCGGCGAGCGCCTGGTCGTGGGCCCGCGGTCCACCGCCACCTCCACCGGCTGCTGGACCTGCGCCGTGCTGCGGCTGGGCGGCAACGTGGACGCGGGCGCGGCGGCCGAGCTGTGGAGCGCGGCGGCGGGGGCGGTGCCCGCAGCCGCGGACACCGTGACCGGGCCGGTCGCCGCGATGGTGGGCAACCTCCTGGGGTACGAGATCTTCCGCCTCACCACGGGCGCGCTGCCCGCCGAGACCGAGCGCCAGGTACTGATCCAGGACCTCGCCTCGCTGGACGTCATGGCCGAACCGGTCGCCCCGCACCCCCGCTGCGCGCGCTGCGCGGGTGCGGTCGCCGCCGGGGCCGCCGCGGCCCGGCCGGGCGGGCTGGCCCTGCCGGTCACCGCGACCGTGGAGACCGCCCGCGACGCCGAGGGGCTGGTCGACGAACTGAACCGGCGCGGCGCGGCGATGGTCCGCCCGCACACCGGGATCTTCCGGAGCTGGGACGACGAGTCGCTGACCCAGACCCCGCTGAAGATCAGCCGGATCGAGGTGGCGCTCGGCGCCGGGGAGCGGCGCCGGATCGCCGCCTTCGACGTGCACCACCTGGCGGGGGCGCGGACGCGCGCCCTTTACGCGGCGGCGACCGTGTACGTCGAGCACGTGGTGCCGCTCGACGTATCGGCGTCGGGTGCCGGAAGCGAGCCGGGTGCCGGACACGCGCCGGAGGCCGCGGCGGCGGGCCGGGCGTTCGGGCCGGACGCGCTGACCACCGGCGGCGGCACCGGCGCGGTCCCGGCCGCCTGGATCACCGCCACCTCGCTGACCGGCGGGGAGACGGTCCGGGTGCCCGCCGCGGCGGTACGGCCCTTCGGCGCGTACAACCGGGACCGCGTCCACCTCGCGACGGCGGCCGGATCGGGCGCCGGGGCCGACGCACGGGAGGCGGCGGGCACCGGGCTGATGTCGGCGCTCGCGCACGACGCACTGCTGCGGGCGGTCCGCTCCGCCACCGAGGTCCGGCCGGTCGCGGCCGACGGCGACGACCCGGAGCTGGTGTTCCTGCTGAAGTCCGCCGCCAACCTGGACCTCGCCGTGGAACTGCTGGACCTGGGCGAGCAGGCGCGCAGCACCGCCCAGGTGGTGCTGGCCCGCGAGGCCGACGGCGGCGCGGCCCGGGGCCGCTGGGCGGTCGGCGCGGGGCTCTCGCGCCGGGCGGCGGCCTGCGCGGCGCTGCGGGACCTGCTCGGGCAGGCACAGCTGGCCGCCGAGGACCCGGGCACCCCCGTGGACACCGGCGACCCGCTCGTCCGGGACCTGGCCGCGGCGAGCGTCGCGGCGGCCGGGGAACCGGTCGCGGTGGACGGGCCCGACACCACCTTCGAAGCGGTGCTGTACGCGCTGCGGGCGGCCGGCCGGGACGCCCTGTACGTGCCGACCACCCCGGCCGACCTCGCCGCGGGCGGCATCAGCACCGCCCGGGTGCTGCTGACCGCGGACGGCGGTGCGGCGGACGCGGAGGGCGGCTCCGATGCCCGTTGACGCCCCGGCCCGGGAGACCTCCGCACCGGCCCGGACCGCGCACGCCCTCGCGGCGGCGCTCCGGGAGGCGCTGGCCCGGCACGGCACCCCGCCCCCGCTGGACGTGGCCCCGCTCGGGGTGGGCGACGCCTTCGCCGAGATACCCGGGACGGCGGACGCGTACGCCCCCGGCACCGTGCCCGCCGTGCCCGTGCGGTTCTACGGGCGGCACGCCGTCGTCGGTCCCTTCGCGCCCGGCGCGGGTATGGCGCCGCTCTGCGTACGGTGCCTGGAACGCCGCTGGCAGGCGGTCCGTTCCGTCGCGCTGCGCGAGGCGCTGGAGCTCGGCTCCGGCACCCGGGCGGCCGGGGAGTCCCCGTACCCCACACCGTTCGCCGTGCACGCCCTGGCCGCGCTCGTCGCCGCCCGGCTGGCCGGGACCGGACCGCGGACCGGGGCCCGCCCGGCCGTCCACCTGGTGGACCTGGAGACGCTGACGGTCCGTCACTACCCGTTCGTCCCCGACCCCGAGTGCCCGCGCTGCGGAACGAGCGAGCCGGACACCGCCGGGGCGGCGGAGCTGGTGCTGCGCCCCGCGCCCAAGCGCCGCCCCGGCGGCTTCCGGGTCCGGGACATCGGGGCGTACGACCTGCCGGTCGAGCCCTACGCCAACCCGGTGTGCGGCTCGCTCGGGCCGTCCGTCGTCCAGGACGTCTCCTCCACCTCCACCTCCGCGACCATCGGCTGCTTCTCCATGCGCTCCGGCGAGTACCTGCGCGAGACGTTCTGGGGCGGCCACGCCGACAGCTACGCCGAGTCCATGCGGATCGGGGTGCTCGAAGGGCTGGAGCGGTACGCGGGCATGCGGTCCCGGGCCAAGCGGTCCGCGACGACGGACTCCCTGAACGCCCTGCGGGCCCGCGGCGAGCACGCCCTCGACCCCCGGACCTGCGGGCTGTACTCGGACGCCTTCCACCGGGCCAACCCCCGGGTCGTCCCCTTCACCCCGGACCGGCGCATCCCCTGGGTCCAGGGCTGGTCGCTGCGCGACCGGCGCACGGTCCTGGTGCCGGAGGTCCTCACGTACTACCACGCCCCCGGGCTGGAGAACCGCTTCGTCCAGGAGAGCTCCAACGGCTGCGCCTCCGGCGGCTGCCTGGAGGAGGCCGTCTACTTCGGGCTGATGGAGGTCATCGAGCGCGACGCCTTCCTGCTCACCTGGTACGGGCGGGCCGCGCTGCCGGAGATCGACCCGGCCACCAGCCGCCGTCCCGCCACCCGGCAGATGATCGACCGGCTGGAGATGTACGGCTACGAGGCCCGCTTCTTCGACACCCGGATCACCTTCCCCGTCCCGGTCGTCACCGGGGTGGCGGTGCGCCGCGACGGCGGGACCGGCCTGATGTGCTTCGGCGCCGGGGCCGGGCTCGACCCGGAGGCGGCACTGGCCGGGGCGCTCTGCGAGATCGCCACCGACGCCGTCAACCTGGCCCACCGCACCGAGCGCGACCGGGAACGGCTGCGCGCCATGGCCGCCGACTTCGACCGGGTCGAGGCGCTGCACGACCACCCGCTGGTCTACGGGCTGCCCGAGATGGGCCACCACGCCCACTTCCTGACCGGCGTACCGGGCGCGCCCCGCCCGCCGAAGCACTCCTTCGACGAGCTGTACGGGAACGGGTCGGTGCTCCCGGTCTCCGACGACCTGCGCGAGGACCTGACCCGGTGCGTGGACGCCGTCACCGCCGACGGCTTCGACGTGATCGTCGTCGACCAGACCATGCCGGAACAGCGCGGACTGGGCCTGACCACGGTCGGCGTCCTGGTGCCGGGGCTGCTGCCGATCGACTTCGGCCGGAGCCGGCAGCGCGCCCTCGGCATGGACCGGCTGCGCACCGCGCTGCGCGCCGCCGGGCTGCGCGACCGCGACCTGACCGACGCCGACCTCAACCCCGCACCGCACCCCTTCCCGTGACCGAGGAGCCCGCCATGGGGTACGCCCATGAATACGCCACCGCGATCCTGCATCGCGGCCGCATCCCGATGGACCCCGCCGACTTCGTACCGAACTGGTCGGACGGGCCGCGCAAGACCAAGTTCTACCCCGGCACCGACAGCCTGCCGCTGCCCGACTGCGGCTACCCGGCCGATGCCGACCTGGACCGGGGACTGGCCCGGCCCGCCGGCGGGGACGGCGCGTTCGACCTGCCGCTGCTGTCCGGGATGCTCCGCGACTCCTACGGGCTGACCGGCCGCCGCCTCGGCGTCCAGGCCAACACCGACCTGAACGCGCTGCCGTTCTATCCGCTCGCCAACTGGTCCCGGGGCACCGCCTCCGGCGGCGGCCTCTACCCGGTCGCCGTGCACTGGGTCTCCGGGCCCGGCGCCCCCGTACCGCCCGGGGTGCACTACTACTCCGCCCGGCACCACGCCATGCGGCGGCTGCTGACCGGCGACGTGACCGGCGAGGTGCGGGCGGCGCTCGGCGACGGGGCGCCCGGCCCGGACACCGACCAGTACCTCGTCCTGTCCGTCAAGTACTGGCAGAACGCCTTCAAGTACAACAACTTCTCCTTCCACGCCGTGACCATGGACATCGGCGCCTGCGTACAGACCTGGCGGATGTGGGCCGGGGCGCGCGGGCTGGGCGTCGAGCCCGCGCTCTGGTTCGACGAGGAACGGCTCGGGCGGCTGCTCGGCGTCGACACGGCGGACGAGGGCGTCTTCGCCGTCGTCCCGCTGAAGTGGTCCGGCCCCGCCACCACCGGCACCCCATGACCGCCGGGCAGCTGGCGGCCTGCCTGGCGGCCTCGGCGGCCGGTTCGACGATCGGCGGGGACACCGGCGGGCAGCGGCTGGCAAAGCTCTACGCGTTCGTCGGCCATGTCGACGGGATCGAGCCGGGGGCGTACGAGTACGACCCCGGGGCGCACACCCTGTGCCTGGTGAAGGCGGGCGCCCCGGGCGCCTTCCTCCAGAAGAACTACTTCCTGTCGAACTACAACCTGGAGCAGGCGGCGGCCGTCCTGGTGCCGACCGTCCGCACCGAAGCCGTCCTCGACGCCGTCGGGGACCGCGGCTACCGCCTGGTCAACGCCGTCGTCGGGGCGATCGCCCAGACCACGTACACCACCGCGTCCGCGCTCGGCGTCGGCTGCGGTGTCGCGCTCGGCTTCGACAACATCTCGTACATCGAGGAACTCGGCCTGGACGGCACCGGCGAGGCCCCGCTGCTGATCATGATGATCGGCAACGAGCGGCCCGCCCCGGCCGACTTCCGGTACGAGATCGCCTGAGGGCGCGGTGAGCACCACGACACGACGACCGGAACGAGAAGGGGAGACCTCGCCATGACGCCGGACCACCCGGCCACCGCCGCCCCCGCGGCCGTCACCCGCCCCCGCTTCATGCTGCGGGTCGCCGGACTGCCGCTCGACAGCGTGCGGGGCCTGCGCTGCCCGGACAGCCGTCGCTGGGCCGACGACGTCCTGCGCGCCACCGAACAGGTGCGCGCCGACGGCGAACGGCTCGCCGACCTGCTTCACGACCTGGTCGGCGGCAGCGAGGACGAGACGCTGCGCCGCACCCTGCTCGCGCTGCGCCGCGACATCTTCAACAACCGGCTGCCCCGGCCCGCGGCCGCCGACCACGCCCTTTGCCTGGTGCGCGGCCTCGACGCGGCGGCCGGCCCCCGGGCCGGCGAGGCGCTCGCCTCCTGGCTGGCCGGCCGGCGCGGCCTGGAGGAGCGGCGGGCGGCGGGCGCCGCCCTGCTCGCCGAGGAGACCGTCCGGGCCCGCGCCCACCTGCGCGCCCTGGCGGGGGAGGAGCGGCTGCGCCGGGCGCTGCCGCTCGCCTCCCCGGACCTGGACGCCCGGCTGGACGCGTACGTACGGTCCGACGCCGCCGTCCCGCCGGACAAGGGGCAGCGCAAGATCGAACGCTCACTGCTCTCGTACCTGTACCGCACGGCCTGCAAGACCAGCCCGTTCTCCACCTTCACCGGGGTCGCCCTCGGCACCTTCTCGGACGGCGACCAGGGTCTGCGGGTCCGGGTCGAGGACACCTGGGACGGGCGGCTGCGGCTGAACGTCGCCGCGATCGGACGGCTCATCGAGGCCGTGGTCGCCGATCCGGCGCGCCGGGCCGACCTGCCGGTCGCCCCCGCCTCCGGCTGGGGCCGTGACGACGACCGGGTCCGCTACGTCCGCCGCTGGATCACCCAGGGCGAGGAGGACACCGCCGTCACCTTCGACGCGGTGAAGGACCGGCTGTTCTTCCTGCGCCGCAGCGGCACCCTGGAACGCCTCCTCGGCCTGTTCGAGGAGCGCACCACCCTCCGGTACGGGGAACTGGCCGACTGGCTCGCCGAGGACCGGGACGCGGACCCGCAGGAGTGCGCCCAGTACCTCCGGGCGCTGCTGGACATCGGCATGGTGCAGGTGCCGTGCCTGCGCACCGAGGTCCACGACACCGACCCGCTGGGCGCCCTCCAGGACTCGCTGCGCGGCCTCGGCCGCCCCTGGGCCGACCGGCTCGCCGGGCGCCTGGCGGACCCGGCGTCCGCCGTCGCGGCCTTCGCCGGCGCGGACCCGGCCGGACGCCGGGCGCTGATGGGCGAGTTGCGCACCTCGCTGCGCCTCGTCCAGGAGGAGGAGCTGGGCGCGGACGGGGCCCGCGTCCCGCAGACCCTGCTCTACGAGGACGTGGCGGCCGGGCGGCACACCGAACTCTCCGCCGCCGCCTGGGAACGGCTGGCCGCCGCACCGCTCGGGGCGGTGGAGCGCGTCCTGCCCGCCTTCGACCTGACCCTGCCGCAGCGCATCACGTTCAAGGGCTTCTTCCTCGCCCGGTACGGGCGCGGCGGCCGCTGCGACGACCTGCTGAAACTGGTCCACGACTTCCACGAGGACTTCTTCGACCAGTACATGTCGTTCACCGCCAAACGCACCACGTTCGACGCGGACGGCACGTACGTCCCCGAGGAGAACTGGCTGGCGCTGCCGCAGCTCAAGGCCCTCGACGCCGCCCGGCAGACCTTCGTCGAGCGGATGCGCGCCCTGTGGGCGGACTGGGAGGCCGACCCGGCCGGCGGCGAGGAGATCCAGGTCGACGGCGAACTGCTGGACGAGGTGGCCGCCCTACTCGACACCCTGCGCGGCGGGTTCGCCCCGCTCGCGCACCACGTGCAGATCGCCGACCGGCCCGGCAACCCGCTGGTCGTGCTCAACCGCTCCTACGGCGGGGTGTCCTTCCCGTTCAGCAGGTTCACCCATCTCTTCGACGGCCTCGACGAACAGCTCCTCGCCGCCACCGCGGAGCTGCTGCCCGGCGGAGCCGTCCTCGCCGAGGTCACCGGCGGGCCCGTCACCAGCAACCTCAACCTGCACGGCCGGCTCACCGAGTACGAGATCGTCTGCCCCGGCGAACGCGGCACCCTGCCCGAGGCGAACCGCATCCACCTGGACGACCTCCACCTCGTCCACGACCCCGGCGAGGACCGGCTGGTGCTGCGCTCCACCCGGCTCGGCAAGGAAGTCGTGCCGGTCTACCTCGGCTACCTCGTCCCGCTCGCCCTGCCCGAACTGCCCCGCACCCTGCTCCTGCTCTCGCCGACCTCGATGTCCCCGCTGAACGTGTGGGGCGGTGTCCCCGAGGGCGCGGCCGCCGGCGGGGTCACCGGACGGCCCCGGGTCCGGCACGGCAGCGTGGTGCTCGACCGCCGCAGCTGGAGCGCGCCCGCCGCCGTGCTGCCGCTGCGCGCCCCCGGCGCCGCGGACGACGCCTGGTTCCTGGACTGGCAGGTGTTCCGCCGGACCCACGGACTGCCGGACCGGGTCTTCGCGACGATCGCCGACAGCGGGGCGCGCGGTGCGACCGGCGCCAAGCCCACCTACGTCGACTTCGACAGCCCGCTCTCGCTGGGCGCGTTCGAGGCCCTGATCAAGACCGCCGGGGCGCGCGTCGTGTTCCGGGAGATGCTCCCCGACGAGAACGGCCTGCACACCGTCTCCGGCCGGGGCCGCCACGTCGCCGAACTCGCGGTGGAGACCGCCGCCCCCGTCGAAAGGACCGACCCGTCATGAGTACGGCGCCACCCGCCCGGACCGCCACCGCCGCCCCCGCACTGCCGGTGGCGGCGGGG